>JAKVCH010000620.1 GCA_022447485.1 Polyangiaceae bacterium
CCTGAGGATTTCGATCAGGTAGATTTCTGGTCGGTTGAGTATCTCTCTGTCGCCCCAGAATGAAGTCAGGGGCGTCAGCAGAAGCGATGCACCGCCGAGAGAAACCATTTGGCTCACGGCCACCAAGCAGAACGAAGTCCCGAGCAGTTGTAACCTTTTGCTTTGTTCTAAGCTTCGCCAGGTGGCTTGGGGTGCTCTCATGGTGATAGCCCTTGCCAGAGAGAGTTCATCAAGACAGCCAGGAGTTGCTTCAGCCTTCTTCTTGGTGCTGCTTCGGCGCGCCAAGAGTTATTTTCTAAGTTTTCATCGACGAGATTCTTCAATTCAGGATCAACGGTGACTTCAGCCAGCTCGCAGGTCGTGCTCGGAATCAACCAAGTGCTTTCCTTGGTCTTGATAAGCTGTCGGTGACGTTGGCCGTCGATACAGACCAATTCCACGGTGATGGGTAAATCTAGGTTGCCGTGCTTTTCAATGGCAACCGGCTCTCCTCTTTCGTTGATGATGAGCCGAGCATCAAAACTCCACCTTTCTCTGCTGGCCTGTTGCAGTGCCTCAAAGGCGAAGCCTGCCAAGTGGGTCTTCATGAACTCCAGAAAGTCCCTACGGCTCGGGTGTGAGAATGCGAACTCGCGCGCGTATTGACCGAAAGCTTGATCAAATTCTCCTGGAGCCGAGAGGTTGGCCAGAGTGCGCAAGAGCAGCGGTGCTCGCGAGTACACTTCGCGACCGAGCTTTTGAAAGCTTTCGTAGGCCTGGGCCTCGCGAAATAGAGGTTCCCCCGGCTTCTGCAGACTGACGAATCGGGCGAAGGCGGGGCGGGAAAAAAAAGCAAGCCTTGGTTCTGTGGAGTGTCGTTCGCGAGTCTCTTCGAGAAATCTCCATTCGAAATAGGTTGTGAGACTTTCATCGAGGAAAGGCGTTTTTGCTTCATCGCTCGCGACTGCTGATTGAAACCACTGATGGAGAAGCTCGTGGATCAGATAGATCTCTAAAAGAGGAATATCGAGCTCATGAAGTATTCTCTGTCCGCCTGTTGTGATCAGAGATGGGTACTCCATGCCACCAGCCGCTTCGGCACCAAGCGGTGGGAAAACAATCGCAAGCTCAGGGTAGGGGTAGGGGAAAAGAGCAGTTTCGATCGTGGGTAATACCCTCTCCAGGGTATCCCAAGTGGGTTGCCGAGCCCACTCTTGACGGGGGTGAAGCATCAGACGGATCCGGTGACCCTGAATGCTTCTCTCTTCAATCTCCAGCTCCCGAGACAGGGCAAAGGCAAAGTCGTGGACATTCTTTGCCTCAATTTCCCAGACCGTGCTTGTCGCCTTTTCGTGCTTTTGGGTGATTCGTCCCGTGCCGGCGAGTTCCCAACCCGGTGGCGTTTCCAGGCGAAGTCGGTAGTCGCCAAAGTTAGAAAAAAACTCGGCGCGAGAGTCATAGGCGAAGTGCCGTTGCTCTCCCGTTCTGGAAATATGGGCGACCTTGGGAAAGAATTGTCCCCAAAAATGGAACTCCCCTGAGAAACCGCTGCGTTCCACCAGTTTCGGTAGGCGGCTTTTGATGATCAGCCTCAAGCGCAGCTCTCCTCCCGGAGGCAGAAGTTTTGGTAGCTTGAATTCGAGGTCAGTGCGGTCGCTTTGGTCCCCCGGGGTCGTCTTTGCCAGGAATTCTCTGAGCTCACCAGGCCAATCTGGCGAAGTGATCGAGACAATCTCTACTTTTCCTGTCGCGTAGGGGTAGGGGGCGGTGACGCCGCTCCTCCCCGCTCCCTGATCAAAAAATCGCGTATTTTCGTGTTCAAAGGCGTTAAGAAAAAGGTGAAAGTAGATATGAGGGATGCTGACCGTCGAGTTGTTCTTCAGCGTGATCTCTTGGGTCCCGGTTAGCTCATGGGTCTCTGGAGAGAAACGAAGGTCGAAGTGATAATCAACACGATTCAGCTCTTTACGCTCAGTGTTTTCTTCTTGGAGGCCTTCCGCGACAGTCTCTTGCAGAGGTGCATTCGAGGCAAGCACCTGCTCCTCTTCTATCGCTCCTCTTTCTGAGCGATGCCCACAGTAAACAAAGAGAAGAGAGGAGCAGAGCCAGAAAGCTACACTCAAAAATAAGAATCGTCGCGAGGAAATCGTCCCCAAATTTCCCCTTGACGCTTCCACTGCTCACTCAGTCGCAATGAC
>JAKVCH010000621.1 GCA_022447485.1 Polyangiaceae bacterium
CGACCCAATAATAAGCTTGTCCCCGTGGATCATGACGCTCGACTAAGCCCCCGCTGTAGACGCGCTTTCCTAAGCGAGTGCTCACAAATTCCCAGCTTCCTTGTGGAGGAATATTCAAATTAAAGAGGTGACCACCTGTCAGCCCTAGTTGGAGAAGCGCCTGAGCTGCTTCGGCCCCTTTTTTTGCTGCGGCGATAGGATCCGCTCCATTATCTGCAGAAACGGCTAAGGATGGGGGGCCGTTGAGCGCTCCTTCGCGAGCGGCGGCAACGGTGCCGCTGTAGAAAACGTCCATGCCTAAGTTGAGCCCATGGTTCATACCTGCCACCACTAGGTCGGGAGCTCGCTCCAAGACTCGCTCTTGATGCAGGGCAACATAGACCGAGTCTGCTGGGGTGCCACTGACTGAGAACTCATCTTGACCGTGCTCGACGATTCTGAGGGGGCGATTCAATGAAAGGGAGTGGCTAGATGCGCTTTGCTCGGTGGACGGGCAACAGACAATAACCCGCGCGAAGGTGCGCAAAGCTCTGGCTAGGTGGTGAATTCCGTCTGCGCCGATGCCGTCATCATTTGAGAGTAGTATCAGTGGCAGAGTCATGAGTCTGGTATAGGCGTTTCAACTTCTTTCCCCAAGTGAAGTCCATTGCATTTTGAGCCGTGACGGTTATTAAACTGAAAGAGCGATGCCGTCGAGGCGTGTGGTTCCTTGTAGTATGACGAATCAAGAGAGCGATGATGACAGGATAAGCTCAAGCGGAGAGCCTGAGCCTGAAAGTGCGCTAGAGGCGCCCAAGCGAGCTGAAGCAACTCGTCGGTCTCGGGGTCGCCAGACCCTCGCTTGGGGAACCCAGGACTTTGATGAGGCCGAAGCGGAAGAAAGCCCGAGGGGCCCAGCTGAGACTGCGCTTTTTGCCGATAATGCAGCAAAGCCCTGGGATGGAGAGAAAGTTCAGCAGTCGTCGGTGGAGAACGCTCCTGCGTCGCAGGCCAATGAGCCCTTAGAAGAAACGCACGGGCTTTCGCCGTTCGGGGGCAGCAGCAGTGGTGATGTCAATCAGCCGATGATTGATGAAATCGAACACTACGTCGCTTCTATTTTACGCCAGCGAGGATCGCGGGGAAGGCTTGGCGTGGTGCACTTATCTCTCAAATACACGACTGCATCTCGTGTGGCTTATGTTCATCTCGGCAGAGCTCTTCAATTTTGGGGTCGCCTCAGCCCTGCCGAAAAAGCAGTGCATGCCGAAGCGTTGGCCCGTCAATTGGGGATTGAGTCCGTTCGAGCTTTGCCCCCAAAGTTGCCTCGCCATATCCCCTGGGGGCAATTGGTCATCCTCGGGGTAGCTCTGAGCGCGATTCTTGCCGCCTTTTTCTGGGATGGTGCGAGTAGCCCATTTGATTTTGATGAGTCGGCCGAGCAAGTGCACCGTGTCGCGACACCTACCCCGCCGGAGACAAGTCAGGAGCGCGGCAGCCGTGTTTGCCTCCGCACACGCAATCGCGTGATGCGGGGCGCTACCGTTGGGCTGACGGATGCGGAGGGCTGGGAGGTTGTTCTTTTGATTCTTAGGGAGTCCCCCGTACCCTTGCTCAACGACCCCGTAGTAAATAACTTCATGCAACGAGTGCCCGGGAGCAGTGATCAATGGTCATTTTCTGAGGCAATGAACGCCACCATCGATACTTCGGAAGCGTCGCTAGTTTTAAAAAGCATTGACGAGCAGCTCGGTCCCCTGAATGGGGTCTCGGGCCTGGAGCTGGCGTTCCCCGGAGTTCTCGCGGATGCGTATTTTCGTCCTCAGGAGCGGTATCGATTCTTTCAAGCCGCTGATGCCTTACTTTCTGGTTTCGGAGCGACTGCAGGCGCGCTCTTTGCTCGTTGTGAAGGAGACCCCACCACTCACGTGGGCAGTTGGTTTCGGGGTGCCACGGCTGATGAAGCTGTGGCGACTCTTCTGGTGGCCATGGGGGTTCCCGCGTATCCCGAGCAAATACGGCCGGAGCTCTATCGGGAACAATCGACGGGAAGAGCTGACGTAGCCACGTTTTTCCAACTCGCTCGAACGAAAGCTTCCTACCTAAGTCGAGAGAGCTTGAGTGGAATCATTGCTCGGGCTGGGGGCATGATCATTGGTGGAGCCGGCGAGAACGTGACCATCACCTTTCCCTTTCG
>JAKVCH010000622.1 GCA_022447485.1 Polyangiaceae bacterium
AGATCAGGAAAGCTGCGACCACCCGTAGAATGATATTCAGTGTCGTGAGGCGATCTGGAGTCACCCATGGAATATCAGCCGTGGGAATGAGCAAAAGAATCGCCATCGGGCGATGAAGGAAGATTGGGGTAAAGGTCGACTCTTGCTTCTGCCTTAAGCGAGCAAGACGTTCAGGTGCTAGTAAGCGAGCCATAACTAATTGAACCAGATTCCAGAAAGAGAAAGCATCTTCCCAAAAAGAAGCAGCAAGACTTTATTCTGCGGGCAATTGTACTCGGTGGTCGAGATAGTGATAATCGCTCAGCTGGAGTTCTCGGCGCTTCCAGTCCTTCAGAGCAAGAATGGTCCAGATATTCAGAACGACGCCTACAGTAAAGACCAAGAAATAGAGAGCAAAAGTCGGTGAAAAAGCGCTGAGAATCAAAGTAAAGTATAAAACAGCCATGTGGGTGCCTAAACCGACATAGCTCACCTTACGCATCGCTGGCGCCAAGGCCTCGCTTACCAACTCGGGGCTGACACTTTTCTCACTCTCCGCCTCCTCATGTCCGCCAGCCAACGCGAATATTAAACCGTAAACATTGCTGTACAAGGCGCCAAATGCCTTCTGTACAAATCCAGCATCCTCCTGAACAAGGGCGCTCTTTAATTCCGCAACTGAATCAACATTGGGATCGATATAAGAGATGTAGAGGCCCTTGTAGTGATCGTAAAGCCCGGTATGCACCACTAGGCTGATTGCGACAAAGAGCATGATGGGCAGCGTCCATGCAGAAGCCATGGCGCTCGCAAAGAGATGATACAGTGAACTCAACAGGCAGATCACGACGAAAGTGTCGGTGAAGCCATCCATGAGAGTCCCAATAGGACTGCTCTTACCGCTTAAGCGCGCCAACATGCCGTCTGAGCAATCTAAAACAACGGAGGCCAGGAGTAAAAAGGCGCTCAAGAACATGAGGCCAGTGCCGGAGACCCCCTCTTGAATGAGCGGAGCTGCTTCCCATACCGAATAGGCCGACAGAAAGCCGAAAAAACCGGCTAGGAGGGTAACATGATTCGGCGATATTGATGGAAAGTGGCGCAGGCCACGGACAACGAGAAACGCCAATCGCCGATGCCAGTGAAGGTTGATCAATTCCTCCACCTGTCGCGACTTTAACGTCGCTTCAAAGTTCCACTTTTGGTCTTCGGGCACGGCGCCGACCGTAGCACGCTTTGGGGCTTTGTCGTAAATTCGCGACATCAATGTCATGACTTAATCCGTGTAATTCACCGTGAATCGAAAAAAAACGACCAAATTTCAGCTAAACAGCCGCAATTCAGAGATACTGCTCCCCGTAAGCAAAATTTATGCCGAAATTAAGAAAACAATGCATTCACCTAGCGAATCTGGGCCGCCGTAGCCAGGTCGCGGCGAATCAACTCCAGAAAGCAATCGAGACGTAATGGACATTGACCGCTATTTATTCGAAGCATAGCTTCCAAGAGGAATGAAGACGGTACTTACCTTCGGCACTTTTGACGTGCTGCACATTGGACACATTCGCATCCTTGAGCGAGCGGCAGCTTGTGGTGACCGCCTGATCGTCGGCGTATCGTCTGATGCACTGAACTTCAGCAAAAAAGGTCGCAACCCAATTTACCCTGAAGCCGAAAGGATGGCGATCATTGCGGCCCTCCGATGCGTCGATGAAGTCTTTCTCGAAGAGTCTTTGGAATTAAAGGGTGAGTACATCAAGAACCGCAACGCCGATATTCTGGTCATGGGTAATGACTGGGAGGGAAAGTTCGATGAATTCAATTCACTCTGTGAAGTTCAATACTTGAGCCGAACAGAAGGTATCTCGACCACCTCTTTGATCGACACGATTAAGAAATACGCGTGACGCCTAACACAACGGACTCCTTCCTCTGGCCCTTGTGCCGGCGGCGCACGAAGAGCAGTCGATAATTCATGAGCGAAACGATGAATGAGTGCGTAAAAGGCGTCTTGTGGATCGACGAGGCACAAGAGCCGAGTCTCCTTGTTGGCGGCTTAAACCAATTACAGCGCCACATACTAGCTTTGCAGGAAGCTGGCGTCGACGAGGTGCTCATCACTGGCAGCTATACATCTGAATGCCTGAAAGTTTGCCTAGCTACTCCTCGACGAAAAATTCCCATCAG
>JAKVCH010000623.1 GCA_022447485.1 Polyangiaceae bacterium
ACCAGCCAAGAAGGAAAAGTCCGGGTAGAGTTCCCGCGCCGAGGGGAAAGAGTAGAGAGAGGAGGAGTTGTTTCTTTTGCGTTCGCTTGAGGTTTTTGCTGGTCCAGAAAATTTGCAGGAAACAGGCGCCGCCCAGAGCGATGCCAGTGAGTGGTCGGGTGGCAATTAGCCAGCCCAAGCTCAAGCCCAGGGCGAGTCCGAGGACGCCCAGCTTCTGTCTTTCTGCTCGGTTGAAAGAGCACTCCTGGGCGAGACGGCGACAAATATTGGTCGTTGCTAGCAGCAGCACGATACTCAGAGGAATGCTGAGGCCGTGGGATATTGTGTCAGCTGTATGGTAGCGAAGAGCGAAGCAGATTGTGCTCCAGAGGCAGGCCAGAAGAGCTGTGGCAGCGGAACGGGTCCAGCTCATGGCGAGGCTGCCGGTGAGCCAGGTCGTGAGAGCACCGAGAAAGGGACCGCAGAGTAGGGGCTTTCCAATCAGGAAGAAGAAGGCGAGGAGAAAGGGATACCCAGGCGGGAAGATCACTCCCACAGCTCCGGGGTTACTTGGGGGACTGATCATAAAACGTCCCTGAACGAGGGCACCAGCGGCCTGGCGGGAGAAGGTAGCTCCTCCCTGGGCTAGTATTTTTGCCTCGAGCCAATAGCTTGAAGCATCAATAATCGTCGGTGTATTGCCGAGGTAGCGCTGCAGATAATCGAGGGAAAGTAAGGCGCTGAGGAACGAGAGGAGAATGCGGAGCCAGCGGTAGTGTTTTTCTAGTGAGAAGGTGCTCTGGCGACGAAGTGTGGTTTCGCCGTTCTTCGTCGCTCGGGCAAAGAGGGCCCAAGCTCCACCACAGATCGAGCAAATGCCCAGGAGCAAGATCGTCCAGGTAAAAAGGTCTTGGGGCCAGCCCCAGGGGCCCCAAGGTGAAGTGTTCACCCAGGAGGCTCTCATGAAGACTTAGGGGGCAGCGCCTTGACTCGTGGGAGCTACAGCAAAGATATGGTGAAGAACGACCCCAGCTTTTCGCACCTCGAGAGAGAACGGTTGAGACCCTAATTGTGTGCCGAGAGGAATGCGGATCTCCTGCCAATTATCTTGGGCCTCGACTGCGACGATACGTTCCTGGTCCTTGAAGTGTAGTACGAGCTCGGTCGCTTCTGCAGGCGCGATGCGGAGGATTAAATCAGCCGGGGCCCCACGAAAGTCGCTAAGTTCGAAATTGAGCTGATGACCGGGTGATAGCAGTCGGCCGGCATCCCAAAGTCCACGGGTCGTATCGGCGGGGTTGTCGAGAATCTTCATGCTCACATAGCCTGCCGGTTGAGGGGCTAGACTGAAGTGATGAGCTTCTTCACTTAAGAGGTCGGCTACATCAAGGGTGTCGATCAGACGTTCGCTTGGGCGAAGGGAAAAGGGAGTCGAACTCCCTTGTAAGGGGCTCCAATCAGGTGCGTAAATCACCATACTGGCTCCTCCGCAGATCACATTCCCACGAACACCAAAATCCCTAATTGGGCGTCCGAAGTAGAGGATAAATTCTCCCCACCAACTCGGATAGGTGGCGATCACATCTGGTCGAGTTGACTCGGGCAGATGCTCGATGAGCTCAACTGCGGCACCCACGCCTTGTCGGCTTGCCTTGGCGATGGGCAGGGAGGCGTAGCCACCTAATCCAATCAGGTCGAAAGCCGGCAATCCTGAGTCATAGGGAAGAGCGCCTGCATCGCTCAATAAAATGCGCGTGAGTCGTGGCGACTGAGCGCCGAGGTAGTAGCCCGAGCGAATATGTTGCTCCAAAATATTCCGAGAAGCGCGTCCAAAAAACCAAACTTGCTCGCGAAACCGCTCCGATTGCCCAAAGAGAAAGCCGCCGAGCGCGAGAACGACACTCAAGCTACCGGCGTAGGCTGCCCAACGTAACTTCGCTTCTTTTAGGCGAGCAAATGTCGCCCCGACGCCCAAGGCCGCAGAGAGCAGCACCCACGCGAGAGCAGGCATAGAGTAGCGAGCATTTTGCCAGCGTACTTGCCCGTTCAAAGACACGAGAGCCGTCCAGAGCAGTAGACTGGCCCAAAGAAGGAGGGCGAAGCGACGGGTGCTGCGAAAGAAAAGAGGCAGAAGAGCGAGGGGCCAAAGCAAATACCCCATCCCAGGGACAGAGCT
>JAKVCH010000624.1 GCA_022447485.1 Polyangiaceae bacterium
CGCCTTTGGGAAGAGAGAAAAGAGAGTTTGCGGCAACATCGCGTCAAAGCGTCGAAGTGAGCGTTTGCGAGCCATGCCTTAACTGCTCTTGGCAACCTTCGCTGAGCAGGTCGCTTTTGATGAAAAAGAAACTCCTCAAAGATAAGAGGGGTTTCTTTTTTTTCGCGAATTTGATGGATTCGCTGGCTTTTCTATCGCGCTCGGCGGGGCTTTCGCTATGGTTGAAGCGATGGTCAGTAGTGGAGACGATCAGCTGGAGACTCGCCTGGAGCAGCGGTTGATCGAACTGCTAGGTCGCTTGCGCTTTATGGGGGCTTGTCTGTGCTCGATGAGTGCTTGTCTGTGCTCGATGAGTGCTCTGTCGGGTTGCGCGATTCAAGCTCCACCTGATCTCTCCGATCCGGTGCCGGAGAGGCCAAACTTGAATGTATTCTCGGCGAACCCTCTCGTGACTCAAGTTTTGATTGCTGAGTCGAACCAACGCATTAATTTTAACATCCCTTTCACGGGCGATGATGGTGGGGAGCGCTATATCGCTCAGCTCTGGCTTGATTGGGGTTTCGAAGGTGCCCGACTCGTTGATCAAGTAGCGATCTTGCCGCTCTCCGAGGCACCATTACCTGATGATCAAGAAGAGCGTGAAGTCAGTTTGACTTGGCAACTCACTGGTTTGATTTCTGCGGGCTGCCATATTCTGACCTTACAGATCACGCCAAAGTCGAATGTTTCGGATAGCCTGCCTTTTCATCCGGTTGAGTCGAGCTTAGTGGCATCGACAACATGGTGGACAAATGTCGATGTACACTTTGCTGAGCAACAAACTTTGAAGGATTGTCCATCCGGACCCAGCACTTTTGCGAATCAATGAGATGACGCTCGATCAAACGTTTCCTACAGACAGCTCTGCAGAGGACGTTTGATCGGGAGCCGTTTCTTTCTCTGGACTCCGGAGAAGCTCATTAGCTCTCCTCGTCGTCAGTTGCTCCGTTTTCTACGTCAGATGAATCGAGAGCATTGTCTTGGGGCGATGATTCCGCCTCTGAATTGACATCGTCCTCTTCACGTTCGGCGATTGTTTCGATTGCTACGACGCGCTCGTCGCTGGCTACTTTCATGACTCGAACGCCTTGAGCGTTGCGTCCAGTTTCCCTAACTTCTGAAAGACGCGTACGGATCGTCTGCCCCTTATCTGTCATGAGCACGAGGTCTTCACCGTCGTGAACCATGGCAATCCCTACGACCGGGCCATTTCGCTCGGACGCATCGATCATCTTGATGCCCTTTCCACCGCGCTTTTGCTGGCGATATTCATCCAGCGAGGTCCGCTTTCCGTAACCACGCTCACAGATCGCAAGAACTTGGGCTCTTTCAGGGTCGGTGATTCCCAGGCCAACGACTACATCGTCATCTGCCAAGTCGATACCCTTTACGCCGGCAGTATTGCGGCCCATGGAGCGAACTTGCGATTCGTCAAAGCGAATGCTCTTGCCTCCCCGGGTTCCAATGATGAGGTCTTGTGAACCATCGGTAATTGCGGCTGTGAGGAGTCGATCTTCTTCCTCAATACGCACGCCGATAATGCCTTTTTCACGGAAGTTTTTGTAATCGACCAGAGGCGTCTTCTTAATTTTACCCTGCTTAGTCAGAGTGATCACGAAGCGATCTTCTGCGATAGCCTCGACTGGAGCAATGGCTGTAATGCGTTCCCCCTCTTCGAGACCAATAAAGTTCACGATAGCGCGCCCCTTGGCATTTCTCGCGGCTTGGGGAACTTGATAGACCTTTTTGACGTAGACCTTTCCTAGGTCACTGAAGAAGAAGACAAGGGCGTGAGTCGAAGCCACAAATAGTTGACTCACCCAATCGTCTGTCTGGGCCTGCATGCCACGCTTGCCTTTGCCTCCGCGCTTTTGTGACTCATAAATCGATGCGGCCGTTCTCTTAATATAACCCGAGTGAGAGATGGTCACGACCATATCTTCTTCTTGGATCAGGTCTTCGAGATTGATCTCGGCTTCGCTGTCTTCAATATGGGTTCGCCGTTCTGATTGATGCTTCTCTTTCACTTCCTCGAGCTCGCTGACAATCAACGACATCAAGAGGTTTTCATCAGCCAGGATTGCACGGAGTTTCT
>JAKVCH010000625.1 GCA_022447485.1 Polyangiaceae bacterium
GCAGCAAAGACCGTTGCAGGATGCAGCTCCACCCGGGTCACCATCAGCTTTGCGTCCTCGCCCTTTTCAAGAAAACCCACCGCGTTATCGGTATAGCTCTCGAGCGTCCACCCCTGTCGTGACGCCAGGGCTAAAAAAGTCAGCATATGGCAGCTTGAAAGAGCAGCAACAAAGGCCTGCTCCGGGTCTGGTACCTCAGGGCTGCCCAGAAAGGCAGGGGCAGCCGAGGCGCGCAACGTCACCCCATGACCAAAGTCAAGCTCATGGTCTCGACTATACGATTTGTAATCAAAGTCTTTTCCGCCGCGATGCCAGCGAAGGGTGGTCAAGTGTGAGCTCATGATTTTATTCTTGTAGGCGTGTTGGATGCTCTCGGTTGCTCGGAGCTTAGCACAAGCGGCTTGAGGCGAATACAAGCGCGACGCCTCGGCTCGATCCAGCGCGCGGCAGCGAGGACGGATCAGGGCCGGCTGTTCAACTTCATGGCGGAATTTTGAGTGGTGCTGAGCGTGAATTCGGACCAGGTAGCCCTGAAGCGCTTCGTGTGGAAGAACTTGGACGTAACCACGGAGTCGCTCACAACTCATGCTTCAAAGAATTTCGCCCAGCACACGTAGCGCGCTCTTCGTCACTTTAGTGCTGAGCGCTGCGTGTGAACACAGAGGGGAAGATTCGTCTTCTCACCCTGCCCCGGAGCTGAACCAGGGTGAAACCAAGGACTCTTCCCCGGCGACGGCGGAGCCAGTCATGCCGTCTGAAGACCAAGGGGGACAAACGGGAGGAGCAGCGTCGAGCGGAACCGATGACGAGGGGGGAATAGCAAACGGTCCTCTCTTGCACCCACCGGTTGGTTTTGAATCGTGTTCCCATCCAGAGGTCGCGGCGAACTGTGATGCCGGGTGGTGCGAGGTGCCCAGCGGTTGTTTCGTCATCGGGTCGCCCGAGACAGAGTGGCGGCGGGGCAAAGACGACGAAACGCAAACTGCAGTTCAATTGAGTAAGCCAAAATCATTGCAGCAATTCGAGTTCTCCCGCGGAGACTGGCGAGCCCTCTTTGGTACTGAACCTCCAGCTACGAGCGATTGCTCTCAGGATGACTGCCCTCTAACGCGCATGAGTTTTTGGGATGCCTTAAGCATCGCGAATACTCTCTCGGTCAAGCAAGGCTTTGAGCAATGCTATTCCCTGAGCGAATGTCTGGGAAAGGTGGGTGTCGATTTGTCTTGTTCTGGAGTGAGTGAGCCCAAGGCTTCTGTCTACGAATGCACTGGCTTCCGACTGATGACAGCAGCGGAGGCCGAGTTTGTACTTCGTGCGGGAACAATTAGTGAATTCTACTCAGGTAGCATCAAGAAGGATAATAGCCCGACCTGCTGGAATGACCCCACTCTCGATGAGATCGCTTGGTACTGCGATAATTGCAGCGCTTCGGTGCAAGCGCAGGGGCGACTCAAGCCCAACGCATTTGGTCTCTACGATCTAAGTGGCAATGCCTCTGAATGGCTGAACCAAGAGCAAGAATACTTGTCCAGTCCAGGAGGAACTGATCCCGTCGGATGGGTGGGGGAAGGAGAACGAAGAATCGTTCTCCAAGGGTGCGTCGCCTCTCCATCGCAGTTGCGCGCCGCGGCAAAGCTATCTCTTCCTCAAGACGCTCGCATAGAGAGTAGCGGCTTTCGGCTCATTCGTACTCTCTAGACAAGGTTGGGGCTGCAGCGCCATTCAGGCGGCTCTCCATCAAGGCGCGGAATATCGACTCTGACAACTTTGACAAAGGCCTTTATCAGCGCCGAAGTCGATTGGAATTCGCTGGCTCCAGATTCACCACTGTCTCCACTTTTTCTTTCGCGATCCACAAATCTTCTTCAAGGGTTCAAGAATGAAGAACCAAGTGACGCGCCACGCCCCACCAAGGCTCACCCGTTCAGCTCAGCGGGTCCTGGCGCAACGAAAGCCGCGGTCGTAGACGCGAGCCGCCGGAGGGTAGTAGTAGCGCTGCGCAGAACGGAGGAGGGTGGCAAGAAAGATGAAGTTGCCGCCCCGAAGCACACGGAAGGAGCCTGAACTATAGTTTAGTGGGTCAGTTTGAGCGTCGGTGGGATAGTCGTCATACCAGTCTGCCGTCCACTC
>JAKVCH010000626.1 GCA_022447485.1 Polyangiaceae bacterium
GTGGACCGAAAAATTAGGTCCGTGGAGAAGCCGCCTTCCTCCGCCAATCAACCCTTGGCCCAAGTAGGAGATTCAATTCGAATGAAGGGGTTTCACACTCCAGCGGAAGTGATTGGTATCCTGCCGAAGGGGCAATTGAGGGTGCAGGCTGGGGTGATGAAAATGACAGTATCGCCCGATGATATTGCGCAGGTGTTGGGGAAGAATAAACCGGCAACCAAGCCTCATCCGAAAAAGAAGCGGCGCTCTTCAGATGCTCAGTCTGCGAGCCAGGTGCTTGCTCCAGTGCGCACTCAAGACACAACCCTTGATTTAAGGGGGGTTCGAGTGGAAGAGGGCTTGGAGCGCCTAGACACGTTCATTGACGAAATCCTTCGCCGCCAAGAGTCGGGAGCGTTTGTTCTTCATGGCCATGGAACGGGGGCCATGAAGGAAGCCACTCGACAACACCTTCGGGCTCATCGTGCTATTCGTGATAGTCGGGCCGCAGAGCGAGATGAGGGAGGAGATGCCTTCACCCTATTCTTTATCCGCGATGCTTGAGTTTGGCTCGGAGCGACAAACGCTTAAACCACCCACCACCCAGTAGCCGGAGGAACGAAGGGCAAAGCTAGCTCGGTCAAAGGTTGCTCCCGTGGTGACTACGTCATCAACAAGCAGAATACGACGTAGTTTTGCCCAGCAGGGCGCTGGATAGGCTTGGAAGGTTTGATGAGAAAGAGCCCTTCTTTCTCGTGAGTTCAACTCGACCTGGGAGCGGCTTTGCTCGATGCGTCTTAGGATGGAGAAGCGACACTGCAGGCCATGGCGGGGAGGAATGTTTTTCGCAATCAGTGCGCTTTGATTGAATCCTCTCCGGGCCGCTTTGAGAGGGTGCAAAGGAATGGGGACCAAGCCGAGTTCATCATCGGCTCTTTCTAATAGGGATCCCAGAGCAATGCCGAGCTGACGAGCATGATGGGTACAATCCTGATACTTGAGTGCGCGAATGCGGGCACCGAAGGGGCCTGAATAGGGACCAGCTGTGCGGATCGGAAGCCCGCCTGGGGTCCAAATACGTAAGGGCGCAAGCTCAGGGAGCGGGGAGAGCATAGGGGCACTGTCGGCCCTAACTTGAACCAGTTGCTTTCTTTCAAGGGCAGAGGAGCCGCTACTCTAAACCCAGGAGGCGGATCAGGGAGAGCTCGTCTGCTGGGGTGAAGTTGTGCTTCTCAAACTCATCACTTTTCACCCAGCGATGGTCATGTACCGCAGCGTTCACGGGCCGTTCTAGCCCGCGTAGACGACAAGAGTAAAGGTAGAGCTCGACCGAATATCGTTCGTAAGAATGATGGATAAAACTGATGAGTTCGTGAACATCAATAGCGACACCGAGGCGATGACGTACTTCGCGCTCATGCGCTTGCTGATCGCTTTCGCCGGTTTCGACCCGACCGCCGGGAAACTCCCATAGCAGGGGCAAGGTCGCCTCGGCTCGCCTTTGAGTAATCAGGTAGCGTCCTTCTGACTCTAACACGGCAGTGACGACGCGAATCTCTTTCCGCGCTTCGCTCAACACGCTCTCGCCGAACGAGGGAGTTTCAGGGTCGGCATGCTCAATCAGAAGTCGATGCGGAATACCTGCTGGCCCATGAGCAAGATGTCTCCTGTCATGAGTTCGCGCTGGTCTCGCACGCGAGCGAAGGTCCCGTTGGAGCTGCCGACGTCGGTGAGATAGACCTGGCCGTCTTCCCCAGGGGCGACTTGGCAATGTAATCCTGAAACATAGCCATCTTCAGAGAAGAGAACATCGCCGCGCTCGCGACCCAGGTGCAGGCCTCGCTGGGGGATTGGAAAGGCATTTCGGGTTGTTTCTCTACCGATCACAAGAGCGATACGACCGACGATTCCTTGGGCAGGACTGCCGAGTCGCGTGACGCCGTTTTCGGCGGCTTGGGCCCGGAAAGCCTCGTAACGAATAATTTCTTGGCCGATTCGAAAGACGTCGCCATCCGCAAGGTGATGTGGTGCGTTGGGCGCAAGTTTGACGTACACACCGTTCAGGCTCTGCTTGTCGCGAATCAATACTCGACCATTCTCGATGTGAAATTCTGCGTGCTGGGGTGAGAGATAGCTATCGCCGGCAAAA
>JAKVCH010000627.1 GCA_022447485.1 Polyangiaceae bacterium
CCTTTCTCGCGAAAGATTTCAATCAATCGCTCTGACGCTGTGGGTAGGCTTGGCTCAACGTCGACCCCTTTTCTGAGGGCGCGGGCTGCACGAGCCGCATCGTTGAGACTTGCCGTCCAAACATTCGCCGCTTCGCAATACCAGTGGGCACCCATGGCCGGGTCAACAGAATGCTGGGCGGCTTTTTCTAAGAATACAGCGTATCCACGCGGGTCAGTTTGTCCGTGCTCGTAGGCTGCGTTCAATGCTTCTGCATCGTTGGCGTCTTGGCCGAGTCGGAGAGCGAGAGCTTCAAGTTGTCGGGGATCCATCGGCGCGGAAACTACCACTTCCAACCCTACTGTACAGAGGGAAGCCGGCTGCAAATCGATTTCTTTCCAAGATTCAGTTAGCCCTTGGCTGAGACCCAGGGTCTGGATACTATCAAGCGCCAATTTTTACCTTAATTTAGTATGAACGCTGAACAAACTCTCCGTCACTACCTCGAAGCCCTTCGGGAGCAAGATAAACAACTGGATATTGCGACAGCGATTGGGCTGATTGTTCCTCTCGCCGTAGAGTTCGCTGAGGGTCACCGTCAGGGTCATCGCGTTTATTTTTACCCTTCGGGGCTTTTCCTCGGAGATGACGGGAATTATCATCCAAGCGCAGCACTTTCGACGCTTCCAAGCTTAGAGCGAGATGTGGCGATACTCGCACCAGAGGTCGTGGAGGGCGGACCAGGTGACGCGACGGCGACCGTGTATAGCCTGGCGGCACTCTTCTACGAGCTGATTACCCTCCAATCCGTAGGAGCCGGGATGCGCCGCCCGTCGGAGCTTCGTCGGGATATTCCCCGGGATCTCGAAAGTATCTTGAGTAAAGCGCTTGTCCCCGATCCGGCGCACAGGCCAAGTGATCTCAATGCGCTAGCCCAAGCGTTTTATCAGATTAATACCAGCGCATCGGTGATGCCGCCCCCGGCTGAGTTGGGCGAGCTTGACTCCGAGGCAAGTATTGAAGTTGCTATTTCCATGTCGATGATGCCGCCGCCGGTGGCGCTCCACTCCCCTTCCGCTCCACAAGATGCTCCTCTGCCCCCTGGAGTGGTGCCGCGACAAGAGAGTGCACTGAGTGAGAAAGAAATCCTCATACAACTGCGGCGTAATATCGAGGCTGACTCGAGCGCCCGCTACGTGGTGCATCATGCAAATATGGATCACGGACCATTTACGGGCGTCGAGCTTCTTCAACAAATAGCCCAACACCAGTTCAACGAAACTGACGAAATCAAAGATAATCAAAGGGGTACGAGCTATCCGCTGGCGTCTTCGCCAGAATTTGCTCCTTTTGCTCGTCATGCACGACTTCATCGCGACCAAGTCGCAGAAAAACAAGCCGTCGAAGTCTCGGTGGCTCAGGAGTCGAGTCGGGCTCGTAAGACCACCGTGGTGGGCTTGGCGCTTTTTGCTTTGCTGGCCGCTGCGAGTGCGGGCTGGTTTTTGACATCCCGCGGCCAGCGGAGCGATAAGATTCTGGTTGTGGAAGAAAAGGCCCTCAGTATCGAGAGTGATGAGACCTTAGGGGTGAAGAAGGCAAAGAAGGCTCAAAGGGCCTCGACCGGGGTCTCCCGGCCCCAGCTAGCGGGAGGCATGAGGTGTGCTCAGGCTCAAAAGACCTACGTAGAGGAGATGACGATTGGCGCAAAGCGTGCAAAGCCCGACCTTACAGCTGGCCAATTTAGCGGTGTATTGGCGAATGGTCAGTATCTGAACGCCTGCGGGGTCCCCAGCTCCATGGGCGTGAATATCTGTGCTGCTATTCAAAATGGTCGGGCTGTTGGCGTCACGGTCACCACGCAACCCAAGAGCCCATCAGTACAAAGCTGCCTCACTGCGAAGGTCCGAGCGATGCGTTTTCCTAGCCACTCTAAACTCGATATCACTCGTACGACCTTTGCAGCGAGCGGTAACTAGGCGCCCTGTTTCAAATGGCTGCCCTGTTTCAACTGGCTGCCCTGTTTCAACTAGGCACCGTGTTTCAACTCGGCGCCGCTCTTGGCAGCGCGGCTAGTCGCTGTCGCCTCTCAAGTTTGGGTTTTAGTATACGTGGCGAAAAGCTGAAACAGCCTGTTATTCAGCGCATGGA
>JAKVCH010000628.1 GCA_022447485.1 Polyangiaceae bacterium
TCCAGTTGGAAGCAATGGATGGGAAGGTCACCTCGAGTGTGGTCCGCAGCTCCTTAGCCGTGAGTCGACGCAAGAGGGGAGAGCCGGCAACCGAGCTACTGCAGGCCGATTGTGCCGTGCAGAGCTCTCCTCTGCACTCCGGTGGCGGTTCCGTTCCAGGATTTTCATCTCCGTCTGGTTCGCCCAGCCGAGGCGTCGAACAGGCTACGAAAAGACTCAAGCCGACAAGACTTGGAAAGAAATATCTCATGCCAATGCCTCCGAAACAGGGTTGGTCGCGCCAGAGAACTCGGTGGCAGAGATGCCCATGGCTTGGGCAATCGTCAGCCACAGATCACCTGCGGGACGGTCTGTGCCGCTGCCATCGTTGTAGTTGAGGACTTGTCCCGTTCTCAGTGCTCCAGCGGCGCCGCCAATCGTAGCGAGAGCGAGATGGCTCGTTAAACCGGGTGGGGGACCATTCAACAACTCATTGGTAGCACTTGTGTGATTGGCGCCATCACCGACTTCACTGCAGAGTAATATCGTTGTGTTTTCTAATACAGTCGATCCCGGGGCAGCCGGATCCTCAACGTCGAGTTTCGTGATCACATGATCCACCAGCATTTGCACGAAGTAGCGCTGGGCCCAGGCGAAGTCAGCGCGTACTTGAAGGTCGATATTGCCCGAGCTGATTTGGAAGGTCGTATGCGAGAGACCATTATGATGACCACGAGCTAAATTGACATTGCTATCACTAGCGAGACCCAAGTGATTGGCCGCAAAGCCAAAATCAATCTCGCAATTTGCGTAGAGGGACTGAAGGGCAGTAACCGGCCGTGCATTGCAGATCATTGCATGGGCAGCCAATTCTAAGTGAGCACGGAAGATGACCTCGAAGTTATTCTCTTCCAGGAACCACATCTCTGAGCTACCGGCGACACTGCGCAGAGCCTCTACCGCTTCAATCGTCGGAGCCATGGTGCAGCTGAGGTTGGCGCTGGAGCTGCTTGACCTGAGTGCTTGGACTGCTTCAAGGTGGGTTTGGAGCTTAGTTTGTGCTCGAGTCAGTCCCTGTAGTTCGCCCTGCAGTCGGGAGATGTCGCCTTCGTTGAGGTTGAGTAGAGACTGAAAGAGAACATCTTGGGTCGAGTCTTCAGCTGGGGCAGCATCCCACGACCCAAAGACCTCATCATAGGCTTTGAGGGGGTTGTTTTGAGGCACCACGAATTGCCCATCCCACATTAACTTCCCATCAAAATCGATACCCCAGGGGCGGTGAGGAATCGCGCCCAAGGCCAGGGTGCCGGTGCCTAACTCGTTGCCGAGGTAATGCTCGATACTGGTTCTACTTCCCTGATCGTCCGTATCATTCCCTGTGTAATTCGATAAAAACTTAACAATTCCCTCATGGGTATTCGCTCCCGGGTAATTGAAACCCTGATAAATATTCACCAAGTTTTTATAAGGTTCCAGGGGCCCTAAGATAGAAACGCCTGAATCAGCCAAGGTGAACGATCCATCATCGTTGACCTTCGGAGCAAAATGCTCAGTCGCTACGCCATGGGGCATATAAAAGAGCATGAAGCGTTGGGGCGCACCTGTTGGTGCGGCCGAAGCCGAGCGAACGAGTCGGGCCGCAACCGGGGCGCTCAATCCGACCCCGAGAGCTTGAAGAAATAGACGGCGATTGAAGCGAGCCTTAGCCCGGGAAGCGCGGAGAAGATCTTTCATTATCAGCAGCTATCTTCGTCGAACCGGCTCAAAGGTCGAGAAAAAAACTGGAAGCGCTTTGCTATTTAATGAAAGCGCTTCACTTTGGGCGTAATTTTTCCATGGGACGAAATCAATCTCCCGAATTTATCTGGAGTCCCATCTTTCGGCTGGTTCAGTGAAGGGGCAACAGGACGCTTCCGTGAAAACGGCGGATAGAAGGGATTGATGGAGGTCGGGTCGGTCGACTCTCAGGTCTGAGTCTTGGCAATCAGCTCCAGCCACAGCTCTTCGACCTCTTGCCGTGCCCAAGGGGTACGCCTCAAAAATTTCAGGGCCGACTTCAGGCTGGGGTCATAGGTAAAACAACGCACCTTCACCCGTGCGGCTAAACCCTCCCACCCTAATTCTTCATGGAGCTCCTCGACGATCAT
>JAKVCH010000629.1 GCA_022447485.1 Polyangiaceae bacterium
GGGATCGGGAGCAAACCATCGCCAGCCTCCGACCCTACCTGCTTGAGGAAGCCAGTGAGGTCAGTGATGCGATTGAAGATGGCGATCTAGGTTCCCTCTCGGATGAATTGGGAGACCTGCTTTTGCAAATCGTCTTTCTCTCCGAATTGGGACGTCGCGAAGCGGCCTTCGGTCTGGATGATGTTGCCCGTGGTTTGATTGAGAAGATGGTTCGTCGTCATCCTCATGTTTTCAGCAATGCAGAGGCTGAGACGAGTTCTGATGTCGCCGAGCAGTGGGAGGCGATCAAGTCGCGCGAAAAGCTGGCAAGGCCTCTACTCGATAATATTCCGCGCAGCTTTCCAGCGCTTGCCCAAGCCGAGAGAATCGGTGAACGAGTGAAGGGTGTGGGCTTTGACTGGTCCACAGCCGAAGCTTCCCTCGCAAAAGTACGGGAGGAAGAAGCTGAGCTGCAGGAGGCTCTTGAGAGGGGCGAGCTCGACCATGTGGAAGAAGAGTTTGGAGACCTCCTCAATGCACTCGAGAATTGGGGTAGAAAAAAAGGTTTGAGCGCCGAGGTTGCGTTACAGCGGACGAATCAGAAGTTTCGTCGTCGCTTTGATCATGTCGAGATGAGAGTTCGTCAGGAGCATGGTGGTTGGCCCGTTGATCAGAAGGGACGACCTGGCGCCGGATTAGAATTAGAAGAACTCGACGCTTATTGGGACGAAGCGAAGGCAAAGGAAGACTAATGGATCAGCAACAGACATCATCCGAGAGCAATAAAGTAGATGGTTCCACTGGGGAGTTGCTTGTGCCTTCCGTCGCAGACGCGACCGTGACGCGGGGCAAATCACCTGAAGAGATACATCCTTTGGCCAGGACTCTCGAGGAGTGGGTCGAGGTTTTTCGAGGAATGGGTGAAAAACCTTTCCGAGCGAAACAGGTTTATCGCTGGCTTCATCAAGATCGGGTTTTCGATCCCGATCAGATGACTAATCTCTCCAAGGCTTTACGCGAGAAGCTGAAGAAGGCTGGTGTTGCGGCACCTGGTCAGGTGGCGAATGTCCACGAATCCGCCGATGGGACTCGTAAGATACTGATTGACTTCGTCCACGGCGCGAAGATTGAGTGTGTAATGATTCCCATGAGCCCTGACATAGGAGTCGACGATTACGACGAGGAAGAGGAGGATTCGCCGAAGAAGCGCGTCACCCTCTGCATTTCGACGCAATTTGGTTGTGCGATGGGGTGCGTGTTTTGCGCCAGTGGTCAATCAGGCCTATTTCGCGGATTAGGTGCTGCCGAAGTCGTCTTTCAAGTGTTAGTGGCACGAGACTATTTGAGGCCAGGGGAGGAGCTGAAAAATTTGGTTTTCATGGGCATGGGCGAACCCTTACACCATTATGAGGAAACTGAGCGTTCCCTGCGACTGATCGCGCGGCCAGAAGGAATCGGAATGAGCCCGCGTCGAGTGACGGTTTCAACCGTAGGCTTGGTGCCGGGCATCAGACGCTTGGGACGAGACTTTGACGGAAAGGTCGGTTTAGCGGTGTCGTTGCATGCAACCAATGACGCTGTGCGCAGCGAAATTATGCCGATGAATAAGCGCTATCCAATTGCCGAATTGATGAAGGTACTGCACGAGTATCCTCTACCTCCGCGTAAGCGTTTGACGATTGAATATACGCTCATCAAAGGAAAAAACGATTCACTAGAAGATGCGGATGCCTTAGCGCGGCTCTTACGTTCTTTACGAGTGAAGGTGAATCTGATTCCCATGAACCCAATTGAGAAATCAAATTTAGAAGCGCCCGAGCCGAAGCAGGTCTTAGCGTTTCGGGAGCGTCTCGCCGCTGCCGGGATATCTTGTTTCGTTCGAATGCGTAAAGGCGATGACGTTTCGGCGGCTTGCGGCCAATTAGCTCTGCAGTCGATCGACCCTCAACGCTTGACTCGCCGAAGCCCACGCTCTTAAGCTCACCGGAGCGATCCTCAAGCGCGACATAGTGCCAGGCGCTAGATCTCTTCGGCGGCCGCGATTGTTTCGGCACGGTAGTCAACTTGGCGACTCTTAGCGGAATCTCCCACAATCTTGCGGACCTCTGCTAAGAGTGGTCCCGAGGAGCCGACGATTGCCACC
>JAKVCH010000063.1 GCA_022447485.1 Polyangiaceae bacterium
AAGGTCGCGAGATCTCTGCCTCGAGCTCAAACCGTAACTTTAAGGGACGTCAAGGCTCCTCGACGGGCAGAACCCTCTTGATGAGTCCAGCAATGGTCGCGGCGGCTGCGATTCGCGGCGAAGTTGTCGATGCTCGGGACGTCTTCTCGAAAAATTAAGTCAGCGAAAAGGAACTAGAAAAATGGATACCAAAAGAAATATTATCACTGGTAAAGCAATCCCTGTTCGCGGCAACGATATCGATACAGATCGCATTATCCCAGCTCGCTTCCTCAAGACCGTCACCTTTGATGGCTTGGGAGAGCATGCTTTCGAGGACGATCGTCTGGCGCTGAAAGAAGAGGGTAAGACTCATCCTTACGACCAGCCTCAATATGCTCAGGCAACCGTGCTCCTGGTCAATAAGAACTTCGGTTGTGGCTCGAGCCGTGAGCATGCTCCCCAAGCGATCGCTCGATGGGGCCAAGGTGCCCGAGTCATTATTGGAGAATCCTTCGCGGAAATCTTCTACGGCAATTGCCAGTCTTTAGGCATTCCTTGTCCTGTCGTCAGTGCCGAGGTGATCGAAGAACTCATGGCGGCCGTTGAGGCTAACCCAGAAGTTGAGCTGACGGTCAGTCTAGAAGACCGCAAGGTCACCCTCGGAGAAAAAGACTTCCCTATCGAGATCGGAGACGGTCCCCGTGGGGCATTCATGGCCGGGCAATGGGATTCCACCGCAACCCTCCTCGACGCCAAGGAGAGCATCGAGAAAACCGCGGCAAACTTACCTTATATGAATCACTTTCAGCGAGTGTCAGCCTAGGGCAAAACCCTCGAAAAAAGGCCCCTCGGAGACTCCACTTTCCGAGGGGCTTTTTTGTTCAGTAGATGCCGACGCATCAAAATGGTGCTAGCCCCCCGATGCGGAAGGCGGCAGGGCTGTTCTTCCAGAAAAACTAAAGCCTTTGTGTCTATGACACACACCAGAAAGTAGCAGCACGATGACTGTGGACCGCCCTCGACACTATCCGATTCGGCGCCAGCGCCAAGAACGCCAAGAGCGCAATGCCGCGAAAACACCTCTCCACACCAAAGCCGAAGAGGAGCGGGAAGAAGCGGCTCCCCGTCGTGAACGACGAGCCCTGAGCCACGTGGGGGGCGAAGTCTATTTCTCCCAGGGGAATGACGAAGAAAAAGCGGCCCTTGCCCATGCACTGGACGTCGACGCCGAGGAAGAAGCCGTGATGCGCGATATGCATGGCTTTCATAGCTACCCCGCCCGGCTGCATCCTGAAACGGCACGACGCCTCATTGAGGGTTTCAGCAAACCCGGCGATCATATTTACGACCCCTTTTCTGGAAGTGGAACTGTCGTCGCAGAAGCAAGGGCCGCTGGTCGCTGCGCCAGTGGTTCTGATTTGAATCCATTGGCAATCGAGCTCGCTTGGCTCAAGTCTCGCGGTCTCTTACCAAAACAAACGGCCCAACTCCTTGCTTCCGCTCAACGCATTGCCGAAGTTGCTGACGCCCGACGCCTCGCAAAAGCAGATCCTTATCAACTCTACGATAACGACGCTCGAGAGCGCTACCCAATTCATATTCTTCTCGAGCTAGATAGCCTGGCCCACGGCGTCGGTCTCTTGCCCAGAAGCGATGAGCAACGAGCGCTACGCCTGGTCATCTCCTCGCTCCTGACCAAGCTCTCCCATTCGGAGGGCGATACCACCCGACAGAAAGCCCCGCGAAGACTTCGCTCCGGCTTTGCTATTGAGCTCTTTGTCAAGAAAACCGAAGAACTCAAGAGAAGGCTCGACGCCTACAGCGCCCGACTCCCTCAACGAGTTGAAAAAGCCTATATTGGTTTCTCCGACGCTCGCGACTTGGAAAAGGTCGAAGACGGTAGCATCGATCTCATCGTCACATCCCCACCCTATCCCGGCGTCTACGATTACCTTGAGCATCACCTGCATCGAATGCGCTGGCTGGGAATGCGCGAGGGTCCCCTCCGCAATGGTGAAATGGGCTCTCGACGAGTCTACCGCACCATTCGCTTTCGAGACGCTGTCGACTTATGGCATCGCGAGTTGGGCGATACCCTACGAGAGATGTGGCGCGTCCTCTCTTCCCATGGACGGGGCGTGATGATTATTGCCGACTCAGTTGTCGATCGACAAGCGCTCTATGCCGATGATGAGTTTAAAAAAATTGCCGAACAAAACGGCATCGATGTTACGGCCATCGCTTCCCAAGAACGACCACTCTTCCTGCATGGCGCGGAGCGCGTCTTCGCCGACCGACCCCGGATGGAGCATGTGGTCGTCTTTCGACGGTCCGCTGTCCCCCCCGCGCGACGAATACATCGCGGCTACAACGATGAACGCCCAGAACGTTTTCGTCAACACTCACGCAGACACTCCGACAGACCGAACCGAGGGCGTCAGGAAGACCGAGGGCGTCCAGACGGTCGACGCTTTGAAGGTCGGGGGCGCCAAGACGGTCGTCCATTTGAAAACCGAGGGCGATATGATGAAAAACGTCCAAGCGGCTCGGGCGGTGAGCGACGCGATCGCTTCCCTGGAAATCGTCAAGCCGAGGGAAGGCGCCCATATCGTGATGACGGACATCAGCCCAAGAACCAAGGCCGAAGCGGTAATGCGAATGCCTTTCGTCAGGAGCGGCCGAATCGCAACTCGACAGGAGAGCCGAGAACGAATCAGGGTGATTCAGAGAAAGAGCCTTCAGCCTGAAAGCTCACGGAGCAGCTCGGGGTTGGCGCCCTTGCCTCAATCCCGAGAGCTATTTATCCCTGTGTTGGCAGGCTCAGCCAAGCTATGACCTGCTCTTCCATCCCCAGCTCGCCGGCAATGCCTAAACTAAAACGAGCTGAGAAGCCGAGATGCCCCGCATCTGTATCCCAGGCAGTATGCAAGCGAGGGGAGTCGGTCTTTTGAAGGGCAGGATACACTGAGTTGGGCTGAATCATGGGCTCAAATGGCGCTCCGACGTACAGAGCCTCTCGTTTCAGTTCGTCCAACTGAAAACCGACGCTCACTTTTCGATAATATTCATCAGCTCCAGAGAAGCCGTAACGTGGAGCAACGATCCGTTCATCCCATTCACGAATATGATGAATCTTTCTTGCTTCAATAGGCGACAAGCCCGCAGGGTTACGTTGGTAGGCAACGCTGTATATCCCGTGCAAAGATTCCATGACATGGCGGCGATAGACACTCCACTTAGGCGCATCAAATGTAGCCGCAGACTGATCCAAGAGTAAGGGTGAGCAAATTGCGGCAATACGCCGCAAACGGGGCGAAGGCGCTCTGCAGCCGTAGGCCAAGCTCAAATGCCCCCCCAGGGAGTAACCGAAAAGGTCAACGGAGGGAGCCTGTTTCAATTCGTAGGAATCAACCGCTGCATCGATATCATCCACCAAGCCAGCGTGATTAAAGTCTTGGCCTCGAAGGTCAGCGCCCCTTAAATTCAAGAGCAAGCAGTTTTTACCGGCCCTCTCGCAGGCGCGTAGCGCGAGCGCCATGTAGCCGCTTGCCGCGCTCCCGCCCAAGCCGTGCACCACCACAACGACACCAGCGCGCAAAGGTTCACCTCTGTCGGAACCGTCTTGGCGTAGAAGCCGACCGGTGAGCTCCACGGGACCGACTTTTGGGTCGATCAATTCGGTCTTCCAACGCTCGGTCGTAGGACGGGGCAAAGGCCTCAACTTGCGCCAAATAAAAGGTGTCAGAGTCATTTGATGACCGCGCAGAGCCGCTCCGATCTTTTTTTTACTCGGAGGGGGCTCACCCCATATGACAGTCGCTTCCACGGCTATGCCCTAGCATGAATCGTCTGTAACCACCGCGAAACCGAGGCGAAAACACTATGCTTCCATGCACCCGCCTCAGGGGGCACCACTTTACAGATCCTCCTACACCGCCTAAATCGCCTGGCATGTCATTCAATAAGCTCAGCATTACGGACCTCGACCTTGCCGGAAAGCGCGTTCTCATGCGCGTCGATTTCAACGTTCCTTTGATGGACGGCAAAATTACCAATAATGCACGTATTGCTGCGGCTCTGCCCACGATTCAATATGCGCTGGATCAAGGAGCAAGCGTTGTGCTGATGAGCCATCTCGGCCGACCAGGTGGCGAACGAGTTGCCGAGTTCTCCCTCGCTCCCGTTGCTCAAGAGCTCGAAACACTTCTGAGTCGTCCTGTAAAGTTCCTCAGCGACTGTGTGGGCGAGGAGGTTGAAAAATCTTGCGCCCAACTTGACCCAGGATCCGTCGTCCTTTTAGAGAACCTCCGCTACCACAAGGCAGAGACAGGAAAGGGAGCAACCCAGGACGAGATCGAAGCATTCCGTACCTCGTTGACTAAGCTGGGAGACGTCTACGTCAATGACGCCTTCGGCACAGCTCATCGCGCCCATTCTTCGATGGTTGGCGTCGACCTCCCCCGTGCTGCTGGCTTGTTGCTTCAGAAAGAACTCGACTACTTCGGCAAGGCTCTTTCAAATCCTGAGCGTCCTTTCCTTTCAATTCTGGGAGGCGCCAAAGTCGCTGATAAGATTCAACTGATCGACAACCTCATCGACCAAGTCGATGTCATGATCATTGGTGGCGGGATGGCCTACACCTTTAAGAAGGTTGTTTTTGGAATGGAAATCGGCCAAAGCCTCTTTGATGAAGAGGGGGCTAAAATCGCACAAAGTATCGTCGACAAGGCAAAAGAGAAAAATGTAAAGCTCATCTTTCCCGTCGACTACGTGACTGGCGATAAGTTTGGTCCTGATGCCACCGTAGGCGCAGCGACAGACGCAACAGGCATTCCCGCTCACCTTGAAGGGTTTGACTGTGGACCAGAATCTCGCAAGCTCTTTTCTGCGGCAGTGAAAGAAGCAAAGACAATTGTCTGGAATGGTCCCTTGGGCGTTTCAGAATTTGACATCTTTGCAGGCGGGACCAAGGCCGTGATTGATGCAGTTGTCGAAGCGACAGCTCAAGGCACAACGACGATCATTGGTGGTGGTGACACCGCAACTGCCGCGAAGAAATTCGGCGTCGAAGATAAAGTCAGCCACGTCTCCACTGGGGGCGGAGCGTCTTTAGAGCTGCTCGAAGGGAAAAACCTTCCCGGCGTTGCAGCCCTGAACGACAAGAGCTGATATCCGCTCTATTGAACGTGAGGCATTGCCCGCACGTTCAATATTGCCCAAGAGCCGTCGTTCGCGACGGCTCTTGTATTTTGTCGAGTGGCCCTGCAAAGATCTAGCGAGGGAACTGCTGCGCAAACCAGGACTGCCCGACGGTGTCGAAATGACCCGTCCATGACGAAGCCTCCTCTTCATCTCAGCTAGCCTTTTTTTATGCAGGCCATAGAAATTGCCCCCCGCCTCGATAGCAAGGATCCTCGAGAGGAAATTAGTTGGGCAGCCTCGATCCCTTTCATCATCATGCATCTGATGCCCTTGGGCATGCTCTTCTACCCACCTCGCTGGACAGATTGGGTGATTTGTTTCGGGCTCTACTTCATCCGAATGTTCTTCATCACCGGAGCCTATCACCGCTATTTTGCTCATCGCGCCTATCGACTAGGTCGGGTGATGCAATTTATCATGGCTTTTGGTGGAGCCACTGCTGCCCAAAAAGGACCGCTCTGGTGGGCAGGGAACCATCGCTGGCACCATCGATTCTCGGATACAGATCGCGACCCCCACAGCTCCAAGCGTGGTTTCTTATGGAGCCATCTGCTCTGGATACTCTGTAAAAAGTACAACGCCACCGATTATAAGGGCATCAAAGATTTTGCTAAATATCCAGAGTTGATGTGGCTCAATAAGTACTATCTCGTTCCACCCATACTCCTTGGCGTGCTTGTATTTTTGGTAGCAGGGCCGAGTGGTCTATTCTGCGGCTTTTTCTTGTCAACAATCTTGTTGTACCACGGCACGTTTAGCATCAACTCCCTGACCCATCGTTTTGGTAAACAACGCTACGAGACCGGTGAGACAAGTAAAAACAGTCTACTCTTAGCGCTCATCACTCTTGGTGAAGGTTGGCATAATAATCACCACTATTATTCTTCCACGGCGAACCAGGGCTTCTTTTGGTGGGAAATTGATATCAGTTATTATGTGATTCGCGGCTTAGGCGTGCTCGGTCTTGCTCATGGTATTCGCACCCCGACAAATCGCGCTCGCTTTAAAAATTGGATTGATGAGGACGCCCGCGATGCCTTACTCCAGCGCTATCACCTACCTCCCATCGAAGAAGACCCTCTTCATCAAGAGCAAACCAACACAACGCCGCAGATATCCTCGCTCAATTCAGACCAGCCACCCATCGAGTCCTCGACAGCAACCGAGCGGCCTTCGGCAGCTCCACTCTCTCTCTAGTTGGATGGCTTCTCCGGGAATTGCGCTCAGGACTCTCTGCTTTTGCCTCAAAATTAGAAAAGACCACGCTTGAGCGTGGTCTTTTCTAATTTCAATCTCTCCAAACGAGGCGAGACGCCTCATCGCTTAGTAGAACTGAACGTTATCGATATCGATATCGTAAACATTCAAGGTCTCGCCTTCGGCATCTTTGCCTTCTGAGTTCGTGCCCGTCTGCGGCGTCACCGAACGAACCGCAAAAGCAATGCTCTGTAGCGCTGTCAAGTCGAGGGGTTGAGCGTCAGCATACCAACTAGGCTGAGACACCTGCGAAAATGGTATTGTGTACGTTTCCCAGCTTGAAGAGAGCTCCTGCACGGGTGAGTTATACGTGGCCCCTGCCTCAGCATCGGCGTCAGGCGTTGCCAACTGAATACGCAACGCGTCTACAGAAGCACTGTTACTTCTTGCATCAAATTTAATACCCTCGTAAACGCCTTCGACATTGTAGCAATTATTCGGCTCGCTAAAGAGCTGAAAGAGAGTCGAGACTGACGCCCACTGCTGCCAGGGGTTATCAACATCCCAATCCGTGTTGCACTGAACGTCACTGCTACCATCGCCATCTGCACACTCAATATGCAGGTAGGCTGGGCCACCGCCCATTCCGCCTGACTCACTCGGGAAGTCAATGGTTCCGCCGCCAGTCGGGCTAAGAAAGTGCCCGTGTGCCCACTCGCCGGCGCGCGAGTCGTTCTCGGGCAGCAACCCAGGCTCTCCAGAGTTAAAGTCATCAATCATCGGCTCATCACCGGAGGCTTTCTGAGTCTCGGGACAGGCCGGATTTGTAGAACCTCCCTCAGAGGCGCCAGAACCACCGCTACTTGTTGCACCAGTACCAGAAGATTCACCTCCGGTTCCGCCGGTCATCCCCGAACCTGCTGCCACGCCAGAGCCAGCAGCAACGCCGGTCCCACTATCTGAACCACTATCTTCGTCAGAATCGTCACCGCATGCTGCCAGGGAGATCGCCCCCAGAAAAACCGCAGATAAAATTGAATACTTGTGCATATTAGTTTCCTCTATAAAGCCCCCAAAACGGGGACACCAAAATCAAGCTTCGCGCCTCTGGAGCGCGGTTTCTACTTAGAAAAGGTAATCTCTCCTGCACTCCCAGCATCGAAATTCTTCTTCAATCAGAGCAAGGGAAGCGCTTTTGTTCCGAAAACTTGAACCAATACACGACAATTACAGGCAGGGAATGAATTCGGATTTCATGACTACATCCCCACTGCAGTCGAGACGAAAAACTGGCTAGCGCCTCGAAAGATTCATCCGCAAGCCAGCATCAAATCAATTCGGCGTGCCGCATGGGCCACTCAATTCCGCGCTGACACTTTTTTCCGCCTGAGCCAACAACTCAAATGAACAACAACTTTTGGCAGTCTCACCAACCACACGCCAATCGTTGAGATGAGCGGCTCAAGCTCCTCTTGCTCATCGCGCTGTGATTTGGCTGGGCGGAAACCCCTTCTCTTCAGATGACTCAACTCATGAGCAAGTGAAGTACTAAAGCAAGCACCGGAGTGAAGATATAATTCACTCCGCGAAAAATGACGATCATCAGCAAGAGCATCATCATCGGATTCGTCCGTAGGCGATACAAGAGCGGGCCGACTGTCTTCGGAAACAGCCCCTCCAGCACAAAGGCACCATCAAGGGGTGGTAGAGGCAATAGATTCAAGACACCGAGCAGAATATTCAGAGTAAGTAAGATGCTGAGCGCCATCGCCACCACTCCCCAAGTCGAGGCCAAGCCACCGTAGTCAGGAGCGGAAACAATCGCGTCCATGCTCAGCGCGCGAGAGAAAACCAACACGCCCTTCGACACGAGTAACTTCATCGTGAAAAACGCAATGGCCGCTAAGATAAAGTTCGCGCAAGGCCCAGCTGCAGACATGGCTGCCGAACGGCGAGGAAAACGCTGGCTCCACCGGGGATCGACGGGTGCCGAAGCCCAACCAATCATCGAACCGCCCAAAATAAAAGAAAGAATGGGAACCACAACCATTCCAAAGGGCGAACGCTTCATATGAGGTACAGGATCTAAACTCATGGTTCCTCCTTCATATGCTGTCAGATCCCCGCCCCAATAGGCGAAAAGCGAATGGGCAAATTCATGGGTGGTCACGCTAAAAACGAAGACAAGGTACCATATTAAAAAGCTGGATATTGTTTCTGCCATTGCGACTCACTCGGGCTGTGGATGTAGTGCCCCGGCTGGGGCTTGTCGACTCTTTCAATCATCTCTTCCGCAAAGAATGCACACGAGCTTTGCAAATTTTCGCTTTCCCCTTTTCGTCTTGCTGCTTCCATGGAAAGAGCCGAAGCTAGGCCCATGCCTGATGCAAAGACATGGGAAGACCATTGGCGAGATGAACACACCCCCTGGGATCTCGGCTCTTTCTCACCGGCCATCGACGAACTTCCTGATTTGCTACCGCTGCGAAATAAGCGAATTCTCGTGCCTGGCTGTGGCCGTGGTTACGACGCTTTTCGCCTTGCTCAATTGGGAGCTAAAGTCACTGGTCTTGATCTGGCCCCATCAGCGCGGCGTCCCTTCCACGAGGCCCAAAAGCAATTTGAGCCCTTCGAAACACCCCCTCGTTTGTTCATAGGTGATTTCTTCGGGGATGAATGGCGCGCAGAGGCGTCTGCAGTAGCAAGGACCGAGTCAGCAAAAACACCGGACACAGACGAATTCCGATTCGATTTAGCCTGGGATTACACTTTTCTCTGTGCTTTACCGAGGCACTTGCTCCTGTCATGGGCAGACCGCTACCGGGAGATACTTCAACCCAATGCCCATATCGCGTCTTTGGTCTTTCCAATTGACCCCAAAAAGCCTCGGGACGATGGACCACCCTACGCCCTCGACCCGGAAGAACTAATTCAAGCATTTGATGGTCGACTCCGGCTTATCTACCGCAACCCTCCTCGGAAAAGCCCTCCCTCGCGTCAGGGAAAAGAAGAGTTGATGATTTGGAGCATTATCGACTGACCGTAGAGGTACGTTTTTCCAATTCAATAGCGTACGTTTTTCTAAAAAACTGCCAATGACGTACGGGATGATCAAATAGCAGGCGGCCATGACGTACGCCTTGGCAACTCGGCAGACGTACTTTTCCGTACGTTTATTGAAGATAATTTACGTACGTTCGTGTTCAGAGACTTGTCAGGCTGGTTGCTCGGCTGAGGAAGCTCAAACAGGTCACGAACCTTGTTCTCGCTTTCCAGTCTCGAAGGCATTGAATCGAACCATCCTAGGAGCAGAAGAACTGTACTTATGTTGCCCGGCTCTAATCTGTTCCGCTGAACGAACAAGAGCTGACTCGACAAATGTCGATCAGTCAATTTGAACTCTATTTCTTGAGATGACGATATATTAAGATGTCATGACAACTTAGTGTATGGCCTGGATAGTTGCGTTGATCGCTGAACCTCTTCTGCCTTCCTTGAGCAGCGATAATTGAAATATTTTTGAGAGTTATGTGGTGTTTCGTCGCCTCATATTTTTCGAATATTCTTGCCAATACATCGACAAACTATGTTACTTATTCAATTAAATCGGTCGTTTCTTCTCGATATTGTTCAAATATATTCCGAGATAAATAGCTGAAATTATTAGTTATCAACGCATTATTTTGCATCATGCGCGCATCATGCAATAATCCTGCAAATGGGTTGGCTCAGAGATCAAATGACTCTTTCCAAAGCTGGTTTGAACAGCTTTGGAGCGCTGTCGCGACGGGCTCTGTCTCATCCAAACTGGCCCGATGATACGAAAATCAAAGAGCGCTCCTTAGCGACGCTTTTCAGTAAGTTAGATCGCAATCTCGATCTCGACTGGCTGATTGACCGTCCCGAGGTACAGAGCCTTCTGGCCGAACTATTGAATTGTCAGACCTCTGATCTTCGGATTGCGCTGGGTCCGGCAGCTCGCTCTTTACCTGAACACCTATTTAGGCTTTACAGCGCGCCGCGCGCGCGGGACTTCGACCTAGTCAAGGAAGAACTACCCCCAGGTTTACCAGCTGGCCTCCAAGACGTCAGTGCTTGGCATCTGGCCCATTGGCAGACCGAAGAAGACACATCCACGCGCCTATTCAGCGCTTGGATGCGGCAACGAGGTCGTGCCCGAGTACATCGGACGGCGTGCTCGAACTTAAAATCTCTCGACGCCGAGCTCGACCAAGCACCCGAATATCTTCGCGGACCATTGATTCTGCACCTTCCACGGCACTTTCATTTCACGGGCAACCTCACCGCAAGCCTGCGCGCCTCGCAGCGTCCGGTATTGCTCATCACTCGCGCCACCTTGCATCCAGAGTGGATCCCCGTTCGTACCAACGAACCACAGGAGTACCTCCCTGAACTCTGGGATTGGCTCGTCTCACGCCTTCCATCTCTTGAAGGACTACGCTCGGACTCCCACCTAGCTTGGCTCAAGCGAGAATCCCAGCAGAGTTTCACACCGAAGAGCTGGGCATCCTTGCTCGGAATTTGTTCGATGGCCTCCGAGTACTCAAACGCTCAACTTCGAAGAATGAATCTCTTCGACCTCACTCAGCGTTATGTCAGAGATAGAGTGAGCAACACGGCAGCCAATACCAGCTGGGGCCCCGCTATCGCAAACCAAGCATGGTCACGACTCGAAGAAAGCGCCATTAGAAACCTGCAGGCACCACGAAGAGCCCATGCCCCTCTCTCCCTTGAGCACTGGGGTAACCTACTTCAATTCGAAAGCGAGCAGGATAGGTCCGCGGAACGAGACTTACTAGAGGAAACACTCACCGCCGCTCTAGGTCATCGACCTTCAGAAACAGAGCTAAAGCGGGCTCAACAGCGAACTGACCCGGGTGGTTACCAAATGGCCCGAGCGCTCGAGCATGGAGAAGTTCTGGTCTCTATCACCCCACAGTCCAGCAACTCTTCAGAGAACTACGCTGAGGAAAGGGTTCACTATGATGTTTTTCCTGAGGTACTC
>JAKVCH010000630.1 GCA_022447485.1 Polyangiaceae bacterium
GGGCGCCTCTCTGGCACCCAAAAGAATATTCATGATCTCGTTGCGCAGGTACAGAGTGAAGCCATTGCTGGGGCGCGGCCTGGAGTCTCCTATGCCCAGCTGCATTTGGGGGCGCAGCGCGCCCTAGCGGAGGGGCTGCTGAACCTAAATCTATTAGTCGGGGAATTGGATGGTCTGGTGGAAAGTGGCGTGGCGCGAAGGTTTTTTCCCCACGGCTTGGGCCATCTTCTCGGCTTAGACGTGCACGATATGGAGGATCTGGGCGATCGAGCCGGTTTGAAAGAGCCTGAGCAAGAAAGAGCGGCGGGCCTTGAGTTTTTGCGCTTTGATCGCCCTCTCGAAGAAAATATGGTGCTGACAGTCGAGCCGGGTTTTTATCAGATACCAGCGCTACTCAATGAACTACGTGCTGATCAACTCTTGGCAAAAAGCGTCAACTGGACGGAGCTTGCTCAGTACGAGGATGTTTCCGGGATACGCATCGAAGACAATATTCGCATTACTTCTGAGGCCCCAGAAGTGCTCTCGGCCCCTGGGAGTAAGTCAAGTAGGTGACGGTGAGTTAGGCGCGAATTTCGTCGATCAGCTCTTCGGCACTTTCAAGACGCATCGTCCACTCTTCGTCTACTGGACAGACCAATTGGTGCAGTTCTTCCACAGCAACCCCTGATTCGATCAAGCCGCGGGCTTCTTTTGTGCCGGTGAGTAGGTCGAAGGCCGGATGGGCCGATTCGAATTCATAGGTTCGCTCCAGGAACTTGAAATGGTCTGGCGCCTGCTGACGCGCGGCATGGACGATACTCAGATACGCCTCGACCGGGCGGAACACCTGTGGATCATTGACGAAAAGAAGCAGACCGTTGCAGACCTCGTCCTTGAATTTGTCGAAGGTCGGTTTGAACCTCGTGGGTCGAAGGAGCGCGCCGGGTATTTCAAGAGTGCGGGCGAGGGCCTGTCCGTCGAGAAAGGGCGCCCCGAGTTGCTGGAAGGGAAGGGTGGTACCTCGACCTTCACTGAGGTTGGTTCCCTCGAGGAGACAGCCACCGGGATAGACGAGAGCCGTTTGCAGTGTTGGCATATTCGGCGATGGGGGAATGAAAGGCCGACCGTAGGCGTCGGCGAGGCGTCGTCTCTCCCAGCCAGCGATTGGCTGGACCGACAGAGCTCCGTCGGGACCCAAAGGAATATCTTCCTGGAGAAGAATAGACGCCAATAACTCGCCGATGGTCATGCCGTGGCGGATTGGTATGGACGACAGGCCCACGAATGACAGGAGATCTTCGTCTTGCGGGCGTCCCTCAAGAGTTCGTGGATCGCCACTCAGGGGATTGGGTCGGTCGAGAATAACGCAGTGCACGCCTGCTTTTGCTGCGGCACGGGCGGTGAGGAGGGCAGTCCACACGTACGTGTAGTAGCGAGCGCCCACATCGACGAGGTCGATGAGGAGGATATCGAGCCCCTCGAGTTCTTCAGCTTTTGGTTGGAGGGATTCTTTTTCCTCGCCATAGAGAGAAATGATGCGCGCATTGCCAAGGCTGGCTGGGTCGGTTCCTACGCTCTCCTCCGCCTGAGCCACGGCATCAAAACCGTGTTCGGGCGTAAAGATCACCTCGGGGGGAGAGCCTATCTCCTCCAAGACTTCGATAGCGTTCTGACCGCTGAGGGAAATGGCGGCATGGTGGCTGAGGAGGCCAACTCGAGCACCTTTGAGACGACGTCGAAGGCTAGAATTACGGGATCGCTGGAGGAAGTCGAGGCCTGTGAGCATGGGGGGACCCTACCATCGAAAAGGTTGAATTTTCGAAATTTGCGTCGAGTTGTGCAAATTCTGCGATGTCTATTTTTTATTCCTCGCAATTATTGCATGCTTCATCCGATGAAACGGGTATTGGTCATCGACGACGAAGAGAATTTACGGCTTGTCCTTCGTACGACCTTACGTCGCCAGGGATATCAGGTGGAGTCCGCCGAAAATGGCGAAGAAGCCTTGCCCTTGATTGATAAATTCGGACCGGATTTCATCATCACCGATGTCCGTATGCCCAAGATGGGCGGCATGGATTTACTCGCGACCCTCCAAGCGAAGCGCAGCGAAGCCACCGTGATTGTGATG
>JAKVCH010000631.1 GCA_022447485.1 Polyangiaceae bacterium
CGACAACGAAAATTAGATGTCGCCGAATATCGCAAAGCAATCGACGAGGGGCCGCTCACCGCCGAAGAGGCAAAAAAAGCTGGATTGGTTGATGCACTTGCTTTTGACGATACCCTCGAAGCAAAGACAAAAGATTATGTTGGAAACGACGACCTCGTCTTCGGCACCACAGAGAAGGCGAAGACCCGAAGAGACCGTTTTGGACCGGCGAAGCGCCTTGCCATTATCTACGTCGAGGGAGACATGGTCGATGGCAGGAGCCAAAATATCCCTTTCCTCAATATTCGCACGGCGGGTTCCTACACCATCGCCGAATCAATCAAACGAGCACGAGAAGACCGAAGCGTTTCTGCGATTGTACTGCGCGTAGAAACGGGAGGTGGCTCCGCAATGGCCGCCGACGTGATTTGGCGCGAGCTAGAACTCACCAAGAAGAAGAAACCCGTCGTCGTCTCGATGGGTTCTGCGGCCGCAAGCGGAGGGTACTATATCTCCGCTCCAGGCACTTATATCTACGCCAACCCTCTGACGATTACCGGAAGTATCGGCATCTTCTATGGCAAAGCCGACGTCGGGGGCTTGCTGCGTAAGATTGGGGTGAATGTCGAAACCTTCCGCACCAGCCCTCACGCCGACGCTGAATCAATTTTCCGCCCTTTCACCAACTCTGAGCGGAAAACGCTCAGCACCAAAATTGAACAATTCTACGGACTCTTCCTGAAGCGAGTTGCCGAGGGCCGCGGCCTTCGCGTTGAAGACGTTGATGCCGTTGGCCGAGGGCGTGTGTGGACCGGACGACAGGCGCTCGAGCACCGTTTAGTCGATGACTTAGGTGGTCTGCGTCAGGCCTTAGCTAAAGCCAGGGTTCTGGGCGGACTACGAGACGACTCACCGATCGTCGAATGGCCGATTATCAAGACCTCACTCCTCGGCAAGCTCCTGGGTGTTGAAGGGCTACGCACCTTAGCCCAAAAAGACGAGACTTCTTTGCCGATGAATGGAGAAATGCTTGACGGCCTACGAGCAGCAGTTCCCTTTGCGCTCTACGAGGGGGATATTCCGCTCGCTCGCGCAGAGATCATCACAGAGATCGTGCCTTGAGTGTAGAGAAATCGAGCGACGAGCGAGGCTCGACTTTCATTCAGGGTATCGAGCTCTCTAGTTCAGAGGGCTCTGTCACGACTCTCAGGGGAGAGGTCGCCTTGCCGGCCTTCAATCTGCAAACACGCAGTCTTGTTTGCGTAGGTGTTGCAGGCGCATTGGTGCGAGCCTGTCTCAATCCGCCCGCTCACCTGCCCCACCCACTCCTCTTCCAAGGAAAATCACTTCGCTCTCACCTGAGCTCTTTCCATGCAGGTTACGCCCCCGCCCAACCGCAACTGAAAAAAAAGGATCGGGTTGGCCCGACTCTCGCCCTCATGGTGAAGGCCAGCGGAGGCCACGCCCAGGACTTTCGGGAACGGGCAGAAAAACTAGGGCTCAAAAAGTTATGGAATCACCCCACTGAGCACCTTTCCGTTGGCAGCCTACGCCTGTTTTCTCTCGCTCAAGCCACGACTCATAATCCAAGTCTTCTTCTCTTTGAAGATCTCTTCGAGGGACTCAACGAAGACGAAAATACCATCATGGTTGAGGTAGTCGAGGAGCTGCTCGTCGGGCGCTGCTGGGTCGCAGCCCTTGCGCCGTGGGGCGAGGCCTCCCGTCAATTCATCGCCCAATCACAGCACGCCCTGCAGGTAGTCAAGGACTCGAGCCATCAGCGAGCAGAGTCCAGTCGAGACAAGAGCGTCCCCCACAACTCCGCTTTCGTTGGTCGTTTTTCTAGCCCTCTCCCTCCCCATGAGCTGGAGAAAAGAGCCGCCTGGGCTCGCCTGAGTCAAAACGCGGTACCTCTCCTGAAAGCCTTATTGCAACATGGTCACCGGGCCCTCGCCTGCCCCAATCCAAACACTTTACTCGTCTTCAACATGAAAAAAGACGAACTCGCAAAATACGCAATCGATTCGCATCTCGAGCTGGAAGAGTACTGGCTCGCTGACGAAATGGATTACTAGCCAAGTGTGCTATATGCCGCCCGTGAACCCAGATAGCTCAAAAAGCTCAGACAGCTC
>JAKVCH010000632.1 GCA_022447485.1 Polyangiaceae bacterium
ATGTGCCCTTCTTTGTTCCGAGTTATCAATGGTGGGAGTCGCCTTTCTATGGCATTGGCCTGCGTATTTACGATATGTTGGCTGGTCGCTTTGGTTTTGGGAAATCGAGCCATGTCAGCGCTTCAGAAATGTTAGCGGCTTTGCCTTCTCTGAATCCAGAAGGATTACTCGGTGGCACCAAATACTATGATGGCCAGTTCGATGATGCACGCTTGGCCATCAACCTGGCGACGACGGCAGCCGAGCATGGCGCGACCTTGGTGAATTATGCCCGGGTCGAGGGCTTTTCCAAAGACTCGAGCGGGCATATCTTGGGCGTGGAAGTCCAAGAATTAGAATCCCAAGAAAGTTTTTTATGTCGTGCTCAGGTTGTTGTGAATGCGACCGGACCATTTGCCGATTCCCTGAGGCAAATCGATGACCCAACGGCGAAAAAGATTATCGCACCGAGCCAGGGTGTTCACCTTGTACTCGACCATTCGTTTTTACCCAATGACGCAGCGATTATGGTTCCTCATACTGACGATGGTCGATTGCTCTTTGCAATTCCATGGCATGGCGTAGCCGTGATTGGCACAACTGACACTGCAATTGATGAGTCAGTCCTAGAACCTAAAGCCCAAGAGGAGGAAATCGATTTTATATTAGAGAATGCGAATCGTTATCTCAAGCGAAGGGCAACTCGCTCTGACGTGCGCAGCGTTTTTACAGGGATACGTCCTCTTGTTCAGGTCGAGAAAGGAGAATCGACTGCCGCTTTATCCCGAGAGCACGCAATTCTTATCAATCCAGAATCTGGCCTACTCACAGTTGCCGGAGGTAAGTGGACAACCTATCGAAAAATGGCCGAGGATGTCGTTGATCAAGCGGCAACACTTGCGGGGTTACAAGACGTACCCTGCCCAACTCGTCGCCTCAAGATTCATGGTCACCATGCCCTAGGTGATTCTCGTGATGCTCTCGCTATCTACGGCAGTGACGCGAGAAAGGTACGCTCTCTGATTGGCTTGGACGTTAGGCTGGGCAAAAAGGTGCATGAAAAACTCCCTCTCGTTGCAGCGGAGGTCATCTGGGCAACTCGTTTTGAGATGGCCAGAAGAGTCGAGGACGTCTTAGCTCGACGAACCCGTTGTCTTTTGCTCGATGCGAGGGCTGCTGCCGAAGCGGCTCCTCGTGTCGCCGACCTAATGGCTCAAGAATTGGGCTTTGATTCGAACTGGGTCAAAGCAGAGGTCGAGGCCTTTCAGCAGCTGGCCCAGGATTATTTGCCATCGAAACTCACTTGAGCACTTTGGCAATGCGATGAACTAATTCAACCGAAGCATCAATTTCTGCCTTGTTCAGCGAGACCGACTCGACATTGCAACCAAGAGCGATGCCTTTCTCGTTGGCAAAATCAAAAAGCTCTTGGAAGTTTGCTACAGCAAGGTCGACAGAGCGCTCAAGGATATTGCCAGCATGTGTGAGTTCATTATGAAGCCATTGTGGAACAGAGACGCCAAGCCATGCCAGGAACTCGAGCGTTTTTTGAGAACCACAAGGGCTCAAGGTCAGAAGAATTGGTGGTAATTTTTGTCCGGTTGTTTGCGATGAGTAGTAGAGGCTACTTAAAAGATTTTTACTCGCGGTAACGGAATATACAGCTTGGGTAATGAAAAACGTGCAGCCAGCCCCCATCTTCCTTGAAACCCGCTCTTCTTCTTTGCCTTGTTCCATATGTCGCTCCGCGATTGTCACTCCTCCTAGGGGCACTTGGGGGACAAGCTCAGAGCGCAGTTTGTAGGCTTCTCCGAGGTTCAGATTGACCTGGAGGTCGGTAGAGGGGGCTCCAACAAGCACTGTGGATGCATCTTTTTCGGCCAGCTTACTCAGCCAGGCAGAGAGCGATTCTCGGGTCTGTGCCGCAACTGAGCGATAAACTACTTTGTGGAGATGAAGATCCGCCAGGTAGTTAAACGCGTAGTCGAATGGGTCAATTGCCTTCAGAAAAGGAAAGGGGCGCTTTGCATCGGTGCGAGTTGACTCGTCTTGGAGATCGTAAACGACCAAGCCGTCGACCGGCAGTTGGGAAATACGTGCGCATTGAGCTGAGGCGGTCTGCTGTCTTCGC
>JAKVCH010000633.1 GCA_022447485.1 Polyangiaceae bacterium
CCGGGCATAAAAGACATCCTGTCAACTTTGAAAAAAGCCCCTAGAATGGCCGAGTGCGTTTGGAATTCCTAGGCTCTTTATCCAATCGCCACGATCTACAGAATAGAAGCGATGGCTTGCTGTCGCCCGAAGCTCAGCCTCGTCGCTCTCAAATTGTATCGAAACGACGCTATTGTTCAGGTGACGGAAAGTACCGGTTACGACTCGACCGGGTCCCTCAGAGAGGGGCGGACCGTGCGGGACTACCCCCCTTGCACGGATGGAGCAGCGGGACGCGACTTCTGACGCAAATTCCGCTTCTGCTGATCGCGTTTCTCCAGCCGAAAGCGAAGTTTCCTTCAGGCTGCTTTCAATGATGACGTCGATCGCGCTGACGCGAGTTTCGGCCTTTGGAACGAACTGCGCAGCCGACGCCATCTGCGGAAACAGAAGCGCCGCCAATAGAGCGATGATACGAAAAATGGCCCAGATGGTTTTCATCTGGGCCATAGGGTAGCGGGAGCACTCTCGCGATGAAAGCGAGAATTTCTTAGTCTATTTCCGGCTCAGAGCCGAGCAAAGATCCCCAAATCGTGTGCACAACGATCAATTCCTCATCTTCTAGCACGCGATAATAGAGCCATTCACCGCAGCCTTCGAGAAGGTACTTACGGAAAAGCCGGCCTCTGATCTTTTTATAAGGACGCCCAAGATGCGGGTTCGAGAGAAGTTCAACCTTCGCGGCCTCAAGCTCCTTTTTAAATAACTCAGGAGCTTCAGGACGATTGTCATGCCACCAATTGTCGAGCATTCGAACGCGATTGGCTCCACGCTCAGTAAACTTCAGTTTCACTGCGTGGGGCCGAGAGTCGAAACAACGTCATCGAAGTCCACCAATCGTCCACTCTGCTCCTCTTGAAGAGAGAGCGAGAGTTCATGATCGAGCTCCGCTGTGTGAGCTTCTTCTGGTGGTACAGGGAGCACATAGATCTCTCCGTTCGGCAAGTTGGACTTGTCTTCAACGATGATCTGGCCGTCTTCGACCCGTGCTTTCAATGGCTGCATTTTTGGTAACTCTAGCATACTTTAAAATGAACTCACCCGAAGGAAATTTATGCAAAAAAGCCCTTCATTAGAGTTACAGGGACCCGCTCAGGGCGGAATCGCAATCGAGGGGGCGAGCAAAAAGCGGCCGAAAGCAGTGGCAATTCCCTACTTAATTGTGCATTGCCGATAGCTCAGCGCTTTGGTTCAGGATTTGACGCTGGCAGAGTTTGAGAAAGCCAGGCGGTATAATGTGCGTTAGGTGGAGTGCTTCAGATGTAAACGCGAGGTGCGGCTTCTCGTCCGCCCCTTGAGTGAGTGCCCGCGTGGGGCCCCGGCCCCCCCCACGCGGGGGCGTGGCGGGTGCCCAACCCAATCCTAGCAACAACTTGCACAAGCCTCGGTGGGGTCCAAGCGTCTCAGTAGTACAAGAGCGTTCCCACCGCTACGCGCTCGGCTGTTGTCAATTCACGTCCCTTCTCGCGGCGCTTCCTTAGCCCACCTTGCCAACCGCAAGGAATATGTCCCGAAGCAAAAACCCCCTCAAGGTGAGAAAAGAATCGCGAGTCTAACTTTTCCCCGAACTCCCGCTCCATAGCTGCCGCCGCCAAGATAAACGAAGACAGCTTTCTACCTTCCTCCCCAAGATGCTCTCCCAGAAACGCTAGCTGTTCAGGGATCGACGAGCCTATTTCGACTTCGGCGCCCTTACCAAAATCTATGAGTTCTCTATGAAGCTTGGGCCCGAGCTTTCTTGCGGCAACGGACATACGACCGAACAACTCCTGTAGTACGGAGGCCCAGTCTCCGGCCACCGCGCTCTTCGCAGCGTCCCAATCGTCCACCACCTGAGTCTTGAAGCTCTGCTCACTTCGAAAAGCCTCCTCGCATCCCAACCTGGTAAACCAAGGAAACCTTTCTAATCGCTCCGAAAGAGAAGAACGCTCCGTCATCAGAAACCTACAATCGCTCCTGGCACATTAGGAACATAATCTGTCGCTGCAAATCCTGCGGCTCGCTGTTCGGCGGCTGCCGCCTTCACCCATCCCCTTGCCTGCCCCTGCGGGATCCCGGCCCTTC
>JAKVCH010000634.1 GCA_022447485.1 Polyangiaceae bacterium
CGCCGCCGCCGCCGCCGCCGGAGCGAGGTGCACGCTCTGCAGCTTCGTTGACGCGAATATTACGACCGTCGAGTTCACGACCGTCCATTTCTTCAATGGCATTCTTTGCCGCTGAAGAGTCCTTGTAGGTAACAAAACCGAAGCCTCGAGAGCGTCCGGTATCACGGTCTGTAATAACTACAGCATCATCGACCTCGCCGAATGCTTCAAATGCGGAGCGGAGGCCATCTGTGTCGGTATCCCAGCTAAGACCACCGACGAAGAGTTTTTGACTCATTTTCTATTTTCTTTCCTTCAATCTTCCGAGCCTTATTCATCAGAACTCGAGAGCACTATAATCAGAATTCTTCTGACCAACTGCACGCGCTCACGGTGACTCTCTCTTGATGGAGAGTCAACGGTAGAAATGGTGAGATTGAGAAAAATTACAAAAAAGAACGTTAGAGATGGGGATATTCCTGCCGCAGTAAAATCCCGACGATCGCCGATTGCTAGTCGACCATTGCGCGGTTGAAAATCGGCCCACTAGGCGAAACCCTATGCAAAAAGGCGCAATTCATTTGGTGTTCTCCAAAGGCTCGTCGGAATGAGCCCCTCGCCGTACGAGCGAACTGTGTCGTTCGATGTGTCTTATTCTTTTCGTCGACGTGGCGCTAGCGCATGGCCTGCCCCTTGTTCTGAAATCCCTCATTGCTCAGGCTGGTTCGGCGCGACAATTTCTATTCGGACGTTACCCCTATGATTCGGCTCTGAGCCGTGAGCTAAGACCTCAGTAGAGAGGCTGCATCACTGGACCTTTCGAAGGTCGTCGAGGATCTCTGCGCCATGTTCTTCTGGCCGCACCTCGGGATAGACTTTTAAGATTGTCCCATCTCGAGCAATCAAGAACGTTACCCGTTGGCTCATGCCTAAGAAGCGTTTCACGCCGTAGGCCTTGGCAAGCTCACCTTTTTTGTCTGAAACCAGTAAAAACGGCAGTGAATATTTTTCAGCGAAGGCATTATGAGATTCCTGGTCGTCACCCGAAACGCCGACCACCACCGCGCCCGCTTGCTCTAATTCTACCTGATGAGTGGCAAAAGATTTAGCCTCTGCTGTGCAGCCAGGTGTGTTGTTTTTCGGGTAGAAGTAGAGAATGACGATCTTATCGCGTAGGGTCGCTAGGCTGAACTTTTTTCCATCGGGAAGCTGTCCCTCAAAAAGAGGGGCTCGTTCGCCCGCCTTGCGTAGACCTTTCGCGCCCTCGGTCTCCTCTACGATCAAGCTGGGTGGTGGCGCTTCTGGTTGTGCTTTCTTATCAACGCGTGTGCAAGAGACTCCATTGAGACTCGCGATGCCCAACATGAGCAAGACGATAGAAGGCTGCCGCCAAAGGCGCCAGGAGAGAGAGCGTCGAAACGAAACGTAGTCGAGTTGAATCATGGGCTGAAGCTTTGGGAAAATGTGGGAGGTAGTTATCGAGTAGGGAATTCCAAAGTGATAGTCGTTAAGGATTGTCTTTCGAGATGCAGAAGTAAACGTCCCGAATATTGTCTCACCAGGGCGTAGGCTTCGGCCATTTCTAATTCGTGGGCCGACTCCTCGGTCAGGTTGGTCACGGCAAGAGTGAGGGGGTCGTAGGCCCCTTGGGGGCCTAGAGTCAGACTGAGCCATTTTTCGGCTCCGCGCTCTCGGTAGCGAGCTTTTAAGTCGAGATGAACAGGGAGTCGCTCCTCGAGTACCTGACGATAGGTGCGCAAAAGTAGCCGAGCTAAAATATTAATTAACTGCAATGGTGGAAAAGGTAATTCTTCAACGTCTGTGTCAATTGCTTCGACTTTCGAGCCAAAAGGTAGAGTGCGCTCAATCCAGCTTGCGCAGCTCTGGAGGCTTTGGGCTGACTCTTCTTTGGATTGCGCGGCAGCTTGCCCCAAAATTGACATTTCTTCCAAAATTTGACGGACCTTTGCTCTTGGAGCGCGACTACTATGCGAGGGCTCTTCTTCGTCGCTACTCCCATCATCAACAAAGAAGCGCTCGAGGCTTGAGAAGAGAGAGAGTAACTCATTCGCGTAGCTTTCGCTCCATTGAGAAATTGCCGCCAGCTTGCGAGGCTCTAGCAG
>JAKVCH010000635.1 GCA_022447485.1 Polyangiaceae bacterium
GGCGAGATCGAAGAGGTCGAGATCCACAAGAATCGACCGGTGGCGCTTCTACAGCTTCACGCAAAACGGCATCGGAGTTAGCTTTTCAATCTGCTTTGACGGACTACCAGCGCGTAGCGATCGACGAAATGCTCACTCGACTGACAGACTCGATGGGCAAGGCCGAACGAATCAACAACACGGTTTTTCCTTCGACCTACCGGATGTTTCTCAAGGCATTCATCTACGTCTTCATTACGGTGCTCTCCATTTCTCTCGGTGAGGTAGAAGGGTACTGGGAAATTGGGGTGACGACGGTCATATCGATGCCTTTCCTCTTGCTCGAGCGTACGTCGAGGCATATGCAGGACCCGTTCACCGGTCAGCCAACCGACACGCCAGTGACGGCCATCGCTCGCACTATCGAGATCAATATTCTTCAGTTGCTAGGAGAAAAAGAGATCCCCGAGCCTCATCCGCCGGGTCAATTCTACCTGGATTAAGGGTTCCTGGGGTTCACTCTGCAAGCGCTTGCAGATATGCCCTTCGAGTCTGACGCTCACTCCTCATTGAATGAGCGAGCGTCTTGCGCTGCGTACTTTTTCAGGAGAGCAAGAGACACCTTTTCGAGTGCGCGGCGATGGGTTGAGCGCAGGTACACCGGTGGCGCGACTCCAGCTTGCTCGGCTTCAACCCAGCGGCTGACACAGAGGCACCAATGGTCTCCGGGCTTTAGCCCAGCAAAACCATACTCCGGCCGAGGCGTCATCAGGTCGTTACCGCGACTGAGAGAGTATTCAAGAAATTCGAGAGTCAGCCGGGCGCATAAAGTATGAGAACCACCATCCGCAAGGCTGGTGTTACAACAACCATCGCGAAAGAAGCCGGTCATGGGTGCGGAGCTACAGTTCTCGAGCTTTTCGCCAAATACATTCAGTGACTCGTCCATGAAATTTCGTCCAGGCTCTCTCACTGTGCTGCGTCGCGCAAGAAGTCAATGACTGTCTCGGCGCCTCACAGAATCGAGACGGGCTCATCGTGAGCTACAATACTGGCCCCAACATTGCTAGCAGGTTATTCCAAAAGCGGACGTGGAGAGGCCAAGCGGCGACCATCTCAGCGGTGACCAGGTGGGCATGGTCGAGGTAGGCCTGTTGACGCTTCCGCATTTCTGCTGTGATAAGTTCATCCTCGAGCAGAATATTATTTTCATAGTTGAGCTCGAAGCTGCGTCGATCCATATTAGCTGATCCGATCAGGGTCACCTTGCCGTCGAGAGTCAGCGACTTCGTGTGCAAGAGTCCGCCTTCATATTCGTGGATCTCCACTCCTGCCTGGAGTAATTCTTCGTAGTAGCTTCGGCTCGCGGCTCCGACGATGAAGGAATCATTGCGCGCCGGAAAGATGATTGTCGTCTTGACTCCTCTTCTCGCGCTGGCGCAGAGAGCGGCCTGCATGGCTTCATCCGGCACGTAATAGGGAGTGCTGATGGTTAGCTCCTCCCGGGCAGCATACATCAGCGTTTCAAATACCTCGGGCATAGCCGAGCTGCGGACAGTGGGACCCGTTCCGATGACTTGAGCGGTAAAGCCGGCTTCACCGGTAGGCAGGGGAGCCCGGAGAATCGCGTCTAAATTGTCATCGACGCTTTCCAGCCAATCGCTCGCGAAGAGAGCCTGATTCTGCCGAACAATCGGGCCCTCGAAGCGCATCATCGCATCTACCCAGGGAGCGTACTTTGCTTTGACGCGAAATTCCGGATCAGCACAGTTTTGGCTGCCACAGTAAGTGATGGTGTTGTCGATGACCAATATTTTACGATGATTCCTCAAGTCGATCCGCCCGCGGAAGGGCCGGAGCAATGGGTTTCCGATGGGCAGAGCGACTGCCAGCTTGACGCCGGCCTCTGCCATGGTCTGCCAGTGCTTTGATGCGATCATAGCCCGTGAACCAAGGCCATCTGCCATGGCTCGACAGGTGATTCCGCGGCCTACCGCTCGCTTCAATGCTTCGGCGACCTTGAGTCCATTATTGTCGCTTAGCCAGATATAGAAGCTGAGGTGAACGTGATCCTGCGCGCGATCGATATCATTCACCATTGACTCGATGGTCGCGTTTGAAT
>JAKVCH010000636.1 GCA_022447485.1 Polyangiaceae bacterium
AAAATGCAAACCCAAAAAGCGTCGCTTGACGTCTTCTGGCAGGGCTTCAGCGATTTCCCCAATGGGGATCCCGCTTGTATTCGTGCCGAAGATTGTCTCTGGACCAGCCGCCGCAGCTAACCGGCGGAAAAGCTCCTGTTTCACATCGAGACGCTCGACCACCGCTTCAATGACAATATCGCTTTCTGCGGCTGCTCTTTGGAGGTCGTCGTCGAAGTTACCTGGCTCGATGTTCTTCAGAAACTTTGGGCTCATCAAGGCTGGTGGCTTCGACTTGAGCAGGTTCTTCAGTGCGCCATGGGCAATCGAGCTTCTGCTCGTGGCAGGGGCATCGGCCGGCGTAGCGGCGGGTACGATATCGAGCAGATAGGTCTTGCAGCCGGCTGCGGCCAGGTGTGCAGCAATGCCTGCGCCCATTGTACCTGCCCCGCAGACTGTCGCGGTGATTTGGTGGATTGGTTGCTTCAATGACACACCCTAAGGATGAGCCATCACGAGCTGACTGTGGAGTCGAAAGTATTCCCCGCCTAGAATAGCTGATTCTGTCTGCGGGCCCGGGTAGCGCTCTGGTCAGAGTCTGCATGTAGCCCAGAGAAGGCTTCTAGTCGTTGGAACTTTTCGAACTTTCGGAGGACTTGCTGCTGTAGCCGTCTGCATACCATCCGCCGCCTTTTAGAATAAAAGCTCCGCCTTTGGATATCTGGCGTTGAGCTTGCGGTTCGGAGCACTTTGGGCAGATTTTCAAAGGCTCATCATGGATGGATTGCTGGGCTTCCCAACTGTGACCACAGGCCTTGCATGCATATTCGTAAGTCATCGGGCCTTGGCCAAATGCTTCCCATCTCGGCTGTTGTCAAGTTTCTGAGTGTGCGTCGCTGCACTGAACCGCAAGAGCTGGAGGTGGCGCATTCAGCTGTTCAGCATGAATTCCCTTTCAGTAGAGATTAGGGTTTTGCTATTTTTTGCAGAAAACTTGCCCGGGCTATTTCTTTTAAAAGCTATTGGTTTTAGGCACTTAGGTGATAATCGTCATTTTGAGGCTTGTACCCATCTGTTCAGGAGCGTAAGTACCTATGTGCAGGTAGTTGCCATACGTGACGTGCGGTGACGTTTCCTGTGTTGTCATCTCATGGCGCACGCTCTTTTCCGGCAGGAAATGGGCTCCGATAAGAATTGAATTAATATCGGGCAGGCCGAAGCCGACAACTCATCTCATGATATACTCCGGCGCGGTCCTTTTTGGGCCTCGTCTCCAATCGATGGGGCGCACCTCCTCTGGCGGACGTTCCTTCCTTACTCTACGCGGCTCTGGGTCGCGAAGAGGTTCTAGATGCACATCAAGAAGCTCGAGATCAGTGGATTTAAATCTTTCGTTGACCGAACCGTGGTTCATTTTGATCACGATGTGATCGGCATCGTGGGCCCCAACGGCTGTGGCAAGTCGAATATTGTCGATGCCATCCGTTGGGTGATGGGCGAGCAGAGCGCCAAGCATTTGCGTGGCCGAGCTATGGAAGATGTTATCTTCAATGGTTCTGATTCCAGAAAACCAGCGGGGCTAGCGGAAGTAACGCTGACGTTCGATAACACCGACCCGCATTATGCTGAGACGCTTCCTCTTGAGTATCGCGACTACCCTGAAATTGCCGTCACGCGTAGGCTTTTTCGAAATGGGAATAGTGAATATCAGATCAATCGTACCCAGGTACGTTTGAGAGACATCACCGAGCTCTTCCTCGGTACGGGCGTAGGCACGAAGGCTTACTCTATCGTTGAGCAGGGTCGTATTGGTCAGATTGTATCTGCACGTCCGGAAGATCGTCGACTCTTTATCGAAGAGGCGGCGGGGGTCACCAAATACAAGCAGCGGCGTAAGCAAGCTGAGCGTAAGATGGACCAGACCCGGCAGAACTTGGCCCGTGTCAGTGATATTATACGGGAGATTGAGCGCACGAGTGCCAGTCTGCAGCGTCAGGTAGCAAAAGCCGAACGCTACAAGAACTACAAGGCTGAGCATGAGGACTTGATCCTTCACGATTCTTCTCACCATTTGCTGCATTTGACGGTGATGGATCGCGTGCATCGGGAAGCTCTCG
>JAKVCH010000637.1 GCA_022447485.1 Polyangiaceae bacterium
ACACCAAAGAATTACTCAGTACCATCTCTGGTCCAGGCGATAGCTTAGGTTTAGTCACGGCTGTTGGTAGTCGTGCTTCGGACCTACCCTGGATTTTCGCTGTGGAAAATCGAGGCACAGCAACCATTCGCCTGAGCGCTCTGCCGCAACTACTGAGCTTTCGGGTCATCCCCCCTGCAGATTCAGCCTCAAGCGAATCATCTTCAGCCAAGGAGGGCATTCTGTGTGAGAAGGCTCGTCCCACCTCCATCTCTACGAAGGCCGAATTAGATCTTCCCCCGGGTGGGATCCTTAGCTTTCCGTTTGACCCGCGCGCCTGGTGCGACGACCCTGCTATTCTCACCCAGGGCAGCCGTATCGAAAGCTTCTACGGCTTTCCCGTCAAGACGAAAAAGCGCTGGAAAAGAGGTAAACTTATCACCGAAGACTTGCCACCCAGCGCTCCTTGGGCGGCAAGTCAACTCACGGAAGATGGCGCTCTGAATCAAGATGATCTCGACTCTCACCTACTCTCGCTCGACATCGAGGCCTTCACTCTAGATAGCACCTACCCGCTCGAGCAGCTCCTGCCCCTGCCAGCCAGTTCCTTCAGTTCCCCGTCTGCGCCAGCAGCTCAAAACGATGCCGAAGATAGTCTTTCTTCAGCAAAAACGAAGACCGAAAAGCAAAGTGGCTCAGCTCCTCATTCTCGGAAAAAGAAAGGCCTCCATATTTCTGTGGAAAATCTAGGGCTGACAAGTCGCCCTCTCGCGAGAACGATCACAGTCACTTTCAAGAACTACGGCCCAAAAACAGAAAGCATCATGCTGCGCCGGGAGAATATCAGTTACGAATTCCAAGGGCCTCAAGGGCATATTAGCTGTGGCATGCCTCCCCAAGGCGCCCCTGCTCGACCTTCCAGTTACGTCAGCCTCAAACCCGGTCAAACGCGTTCCCTTACGACTCGGATGGCCGAGGCCTGCGCAACAGGCTCGTTTACAACTCCGGGACGCTACTCGATTAACGCTCGCTATGAAGTGCCGGCCGACGAAGAACGGCGAGTACCCGAGGTGCTCATTACCTCGGACCGCACGGCCACCATGACTCTGCGGGGTAAAAAGGGTGCAGAACAAATGAGGCTCTACCTCCCCGAGTCAGAGAGTGAATGAAGCACTTCATGGGACAAGCCGCCCTTCCCAATGAAAGTCTGCCTCAAGAGCAGCTCAGCTCGGTTTCCCGCACAGCTCCAATAGGTCTGAGTAAAGGCCATCGACACGCGGATCTTGCCGATGAGTAGCCCGCAGCGGCTGAAGTAGGCTCCACGCCTGGGCGCACTCACTTCTCTGCGCGAGGAGTAGAACATAGTTCAACTGGAAGTGGACTGAGTCAGGGTATCTGACCAGCCCCTTTCTTAAGACCTTCTCGGCTTGATCAAGTTCCCCAGCCTGCAAGAGCCCATAAGCATAATTGGAAAGGTAGACCGGATGCTCGGGCTCTTGAATGATCACAGCTCTCAGATAGGCCAGCCCTTCTTCAAATCGCCCAGCAATAATCAAGGCACTGCCTAAGTCTCCTTGCGTACGCAGGTCGGCTTGTCGCGCAAGAGCCGCCCGGTACTGCGCAATCGCTGACTCAAGGTTGCCCTGTAACAACAGGACAGTGCCGTAGGCGCGACGCCTCTCGGCTGAATCAGGTGCCAATTGGACTGCCCGTGCCAATGGCGAAAGGGCCTCTGAAATTCTTCCTTGAGCAACGAGTAGCACACCCTGGGCTCCCCAGATTTCCGGATCTTGAGGATAATGTGGAATCAAATCATCCAGCCTCTTCCCCACGCCTTCCACACTGCCCTGAGCCAAGCAATGGCGGGCGATCTCGAAAGACAGGTAGTCTCTCATAACGCGCTTTTGTTTTTCGAGGTCATTCGCCCTCCCCTCAGACTTCGATGCTAGCACTGCAGTGAGCAGCTCTTCAGCACGAGTAAAGAGATGCAGCGCCTCGGCGGTTGACTTATCAGCCGCCCCGAAGCTCATATCGGCTTCCTGACTCGTTTTCCGTGCGCAGAGAATGAGCTCGGCGATTTGCTCCGATGATTGACAATCCGCCAGATTC
>JAKVCH010000638.1 GCA_022447485.1 Polyangiaceae bacterium
TTGAGCGAGTGGTCTTGCCTATGTACCACGACTTCGTCGAACGCAAAAAAGCATTGACGGAAGAGTACCGTGAAAGCATGCGTCTGGATAGTTTCCAGCCACGAGTGTTGAGTTCCTTTGTGCGTAATCAATTGATCGACGAGGTCTATTTGCCGCTGATTGGCGACAATCTAGCCAAACAAATCGGTACAGTAGGGGAGGAGACTCGCACTGATCGCATGGGGATGCTCTTGCTGATTAGCCCTCCGGGCTATGGTAAGACAACTTTGATGGAGTACATTGCCAACCGCCTAGGTTTGATCTTCATGAAGATCAATGGCCCTGCGATTGGACACGAAGTACGTTCTATCGATCCTCAGGAAGCGCCTAATGCTGCGGCTAGGGAAGAACTCAATAAACTCAATCTCGCTTTGGAGATGGGCGACAATATCATGCTGTATGTTGATGATATTCAGCACTGTCATCCCGAGTTTTTGCAGAAGTTTATTTCTCTCTGCGACGCACAACGCAAAATCGAAGGTGTCTACCGTGGTCGCACTCGTACTTATGATTTACGCGGGAAACGAGTGGCGGTAGTAATGGCCGGAAACCCTTATACAGAGTCTGGAGAGCAGTTTCAGATACCTGATATGTTGGCAAACCGGGCTGATACCTACAATCTTGGTGATATCATCGGAGAGCGTGATGAGGCCTTCAAGCGTTCCTACCTAGAAAATGCTTTGACTTCCAACGCCATCCTAACGCGTTTAAGCAGTGCGCCCAAGGCTGATGTGCAATTGCTCATCCGTATGGCAGAAACTGGAGAGGAAGAAGCCGGAACCTTTGAGTCGCGCATCAGTAGTGAAGAGCGGGAGGAATACCTCAATGTACTCCGTAAACTCTTGCAGGTTCAAGAGGTGATTTTAAAAGTAAATCAAGCGTATATTCGTTCTGCTGCGCAGAACGATAACTTCCGGACCGAGCCGCCATTTCAGCTGCAAGGTTCCTACCGTAACATGAATCGCCTCGCCGAAAAGGTCGTGTCAGCCATGAACGATGAGGAGTTGAATACGCTAATTGCTTCTCACTATGAAGGAGAATCGCAAACACTTAGCCAAGGGGCAGAAGCCAATTTCCTGCGATTCCGTGCTTTGACGGGACAATTGAATGAGGCAGAAGTGGCTCGCTGGGAGGAAATTTGCCAGCTTTACCGAGCGCAAAAGACCCTCGAAGGCGACCGCCTGGCTCAGCTGGTGCAAGAGATGGGGCGTTTTGCCGAAGGGCTCTCCAGCATCAAAGATGCGATTGAAAATCGCTAGTAAAACTATACGATGTTTACATGGACCGAAAAAGAGGAATACAAAATCCTGCTTTGAGGTTCATGTAAACGCTTTTTAGTACCATTTCCTTGAACACAATCATGAATGAAGCATATATACCTTATTCTTGGCTTCTTAGCCTTGCTTAGTTGCCAAGAGACGGGTCTTCCTGATGCTGTCTACAAAATGGAGGCATGGTCGAGTATGGAGCCACTGATTCAAGCGGGCGATAGTTTGACCTTGTTAGCCAAAGATGAATATGCTCGTAATGAGGTAATTGGGTTAATGCAAAAAGAAACCGAAACGGATTCCCTCATTTTGATTCCTGCCAGAGTGGTTGGGTTGCCAGGAGAGTCTCTTAAGATGGAGGAGGGGCGAATTTATATTGACGGCCAGTCGTATAAAGATCCAATTGAGGTGAGTTCTCCCTACTTGGTGTGGGGAAAAACAATCGATAGCTCCCTATTTGAGACCTACAATATCAAGAGATATAGCTGGTCGATGGATAATTACTGGAATGCCCATCTCAATAAACTAGAGCTAGCTAAGATCGAAAGTGATCCCCGAGTAGGACAGGTCATCCTGACCCTTTCCAATATCCTAGGGGTAGACCCAGTGGTAGGTCGAACCGACGAAAATAACTGGACTAAGATCAATTGGGGCCCTATAAAAATCCCTAAAGTGGGAGAAAAGGTCGTCCTCAATGAGGCTAATAGAAGTTTGTATAGACCCTTATTTTTTGAAGAAAAGAAAAAAAAT
>JAKVCH010000639.1 GCA_022447485.1 Polyangiaceae bacterium
CCATCACCTTTCCCTTTCGAGATTCCAACCGCGCCGAGCGCACGAGTCTTTTTCTCTCACAAGCCTTTGAGTTAAGTCCCTAACGCAAGAGCTTATTTGTCGTCGTCGAGGGCTTCTCCGCTCGTCTCGACGATTGAGCGCTCCGAGATGACCTTGACGGTGGGAGCGGAGGCTGGGGCAGAAACACCGGAAGTCGGGATGACTTCAGGCGGTTCCTTCGCTGCCCAGAGCCGGCGAAAGAAAACGCCTAGGCGCCTTCTGAAGTGCGGCAGGAGAAGAAGTATGCCCAGACCGTCACTCAAAAAACCCGGCAAAAATAGAAGAACCCCGGCTGCTACAATGAGTGCTGTTTCGACAAGGCTCTCCTCAGGAACCTTTCCTCCTCGATAGGCAGTGACAAATTCATTCCAAACGCGGCGCATCTCTGCCTTGGCGAGGTGGATGCCGGCGATAGAGCTGATAATGCACAGGCCGAGTACCGTGAGTGCGCCGGTTCTTTGAGCCACTTCATAAAAGACGAAAACTTCCGCAACTGAAAAACTCAGGAAAATGAAAAAGAGATAGATCATCAGGCATTCACTTTGACCGAAAGAAAGCCGACAATTTCGTCGGCAATTGCTCTTTCAATCCTGAAAAAATTGCTATGGTGTCGCCGGGGTGCAGAATGGTTTCGGAACCGGAGCCCGGCTGTGCGGTGACTTGAATTGAATTGAGGGGGGTGCTTAAAGTGACGGAAGACCGCTTCGGGATAGTTGGAAAACTGATCGCTCGAACCTATGAAGTCGAGCAGGTGGTAGCCGAGGGCGGGTTTGGCGTCGTTTATCAAGCGTATCATAAGGGGTTTCGCGCAAAAGTCGCCCTGAAATGTCTGAAGATACCCCAAGAGCTGAGCGAAGAGCAGCGAAGAAGCTTTCTCGAGCAATTTCGTTCGGAAGCGGAAGTTCTGTTTCGGCTTTCCACTCAAATTAGCCATATTGTACGACCTTTGCACGTGGACGCCTTTCAAAACGACGCGGATCAGTTGGTTCCATTCATGGCGCTGGAATGGCTGGAGGGCTCCACCCTCGACGACATCATTACATCACGCGCAGAGGCTGGGTCGAACCCCTTGAGGTTGCCGGAAGTGTATCGCTTGCTGACCCCCGTCGCCGACGCGCTGGAACAGGCGCATCACCTAGCAGGCACAGGCGAAACAATGAGTGTTGTGCATCGTGATATGAAGCCGGAAAATATTTTCGTGACGCGCACGAATGGCGAACCCGTCGCAAAGATTCTCGATTTTGGCATCTCCAAGGTGAAAACTACGGCGAGTCAATTAGCTGGGCGAGCGAGCCAGTCATCGTCAGCGCTGGTTTCATTTTCTCCTGCTTATGCTGCTCCCGAACAATGGGCCCCGCGACGCTATGGCGGCACGGGTATCTGGACAGATGTTTGGGGCCTTGCCATTACGGTTGTCGAAGCACTTAAAGGTGAAGCTGTGGTAGATGGCGACCAGGCTGAGATGATGGGTACCATCATTGACCCGGACCGCCGCCCCACCCCGCAACAAGAAGGGATCCCCGTGAGCGATGCCGTGGAAAGCGTCTTTACCCGTGCGCTCGCAGTGGACCCTCGTGTCCGCTACCAGACGGTCGGAGAGTTTTGGGCATCCCTGGGTCAGGCCTTAACAGGACCGGTTGCCACCGGTCTTCGCGGAGCAGAACCAATCCAAGGTGCTCAAGCCGCGCAGGTTCAAAGGTCAGCCGCTGAACGTGGCATCCAGGCCTCGCGTCCGCTTTTGCCGGCGCGCGCCGCCGCGCCGTCCCTAGCAAAGAGGTTGAGTCCAGCCTTTGCCCTGCTCTTGCTCTCAGCAGCTATCTCCCTTCTTTCGCGCGCATGGCTGACAACGAAGGGCGGGATCTTAGCCTTTGGCCCTCTGAAAGCTAGTTGGGTTGCAGGTGCTCTAGCCTTGTATGGCATCTATCGCATTGTTCGCCTTGTCCTATCAGAGCGTGGTTAGTTGAGATGTCGTCACCGATGAAGCATGTGCGTTGGGTTATGGTACTGATTTTAACG
>JAKVCH010000064.1 GCA_022447485.1 Polyangiaceae bacterium
GCACGAGAATCATGAGCGCATGGCCACCCCCCCACAGTGCGCCGACCATTGCGGCGCGAGCAGGTCTCTGCTTCTGAGAGATAAAGGTGCCAACAGCTGCTACATGGTCTGGCTCGAAGGCATGGCGTACCCCAAAGATAAGCCCGACGAGGCCTCCGGAGAAGACAGCGCCTAACATTGCACTTCTGTCGTGAGAGTCATTTGTTTTGAGTTCAATTCTGAGGATGTGTCAATGAGTTCAAAGAATCGGCCATGACGATCGAAGCCGCCCACTACTTCGCCAATGCACCTATTGTTGGCGACTGAGCCGAAATGCCGACTGTCGCGGGCATCTTGGGGCTGGTAGCTGCTGACGCTGAAAGTGCCCGTACCTATGGACGAAATGCTTTTCATCAGTACTCGGGTATTTTCTTCAGGATCATGAAAGGCAACGATTGCGCCGATTCGAGGTTGAGTGAGCGTGAGGTTCACAAAGACACAATCGCCCTCTTTGAGAAGAGGGCTCATGCTTTCTCCCGAAACGACGAAAGTGACTCGTCGGCGACCTAGCCAAGAGAGCAGCTCTTTCAGGCACCAAATCCACTTGGGCTCAGCTGTCTTGCTCAGCCGCCTGCAAGGGTCCATGGTATTTCGCGCCCTTTTGTTTTCCAAAAGAGATGATGGATTTTTTCGATGCTTTCGAGGAGCTCATCAGCATGTTGGGGGCTAACCTCGACTTTGCAGGCCGAGCAGAGCTTTGCCGCCTTCCAGAAGATGTCGTGCAGATCTGGGTACTCTTCCAAGTGCGGGGGCTTGAAATAGTCGGTCCAAAGGATCAGCAGTTCGCGTTTCGTCTCTTCGGCCTGCTCTTCTTTAATTGCAACATAGCGGCTGAGGGTGTTGTGATAGCGTGCTGTTGCTTCGGCGTCGCTTGCGTCTGGTGGAACGAGAGCCAAGATTTTTTTCGTCATGGAACGCACGGCTTCAGCCGTGATGCGCGCAGAGGCTGGATCGTAGATTCCACAAGGTCCGTCACAATGTGCGTGGGCAGGAGCACTTGAGGACGCAACTCGTTTTTGGATGGCACTAAATAGTTTCTGATTCATGATCGTTTCGTTGATTAATTGTTTGTATATTGGTGATTTCGATGAGACGGAAATTGGATTTGTGTGCTCTCTGTGAGCGAGTCACCTAATCGGCGCTGCTCAACCTGCTCTTTCAGCCCCTGGCAAAAGTCGATTCCTGCCAAAAGATCTCCCTCGAATTGTGCAAGCCAGATTGCTGTAAGCAGACGCCCCTCACGCCTGAATGCGACTGGAGCCAGGCATTTGAACTGGGGATGCTCCAAGACAATGCAAAATTCAGCTTTCCTATCCCGGGCGAGCACGAGGAGGCGGCCTTGATCCCAGCCAGTGGAGAGCATTGTGTGATTGGCCTGGGGTTCTCGTGGTGCAGACTCCCAATTCGCTAATTGGTCTAAAAAGTCTCGATCCTGATGAGCCGCGATCAACACGGTTTCAGCGAGGCGACTGAGAGCGAGGATCATTGTATGACTTTTAAAACTAGCTTGAGGCCATTCGGAGCTATTGGGGGAAGAAGACACGTGATAATTCCAATCTCCTTCTCAATCTACAATTTTGATAAGGAAAGTCATTATCAAAATTAAAATAATAGAAACTACCGTTTTTATTGAATATTTCGCAAAAAAAGACCCCAACCCTTGGAGGGATGGGGTCTGATCGTGCAGAGTCTCTGCTCTAGGCTAAAGCTTCTCTTAGAACGCGATATTGACACCGGCTGAAAGACCAGCGCCGCCGTTACCGCCGCCGAGCTCGCCACGAATACCCCAAGTCTCGTTGAACTTGTAGGTGGTGCCGAGCACCGCGTTCAAGTTAAAGGCAGCGCCGTTGTTAATGTAGACACCGAGACGAAGGGCCGCATAGGCGTCCCACTTCTTCTGCAGATGGAAGTTCCAACGAGCACCAGCGAATGGTGTGATGCCGAATGCAAATGGATCGAAGAGAAGAAAGGTATAAGCTCCGACCTCGATATCAAAAGAGTCATTGATGGGTACGAAACCCTTGTCGACGATAGGGATATCCAGGATCCCGATCGGAGCGAGGCCAAAAGAGCCATAGCCGAAGGGAAGTCCTACGAGAACACCAACATCCCAGGGACGCTTTTCAGCGGAGTCTTCTTTGATAGTCCACTCTGCTGCCTGAGCTTCGGGGGCCTGGAAAAGTGCTGTGGAAGCAGCGGTTGCGGCAAGGGCGCCAATCAGTAGTTGTTTTTTCATGGGAAGTTACTTTCTGCTTTAAATGCTGGGGAGAGTGTGCAGGCTGTCGGAGATAGCTCTACTTCATCCAATCACCACGCTGATCGAGTTTACCGGCGTTGCTAGATGAATTTAGTGCTTTACTGAAGAGCTAATTTCCGAAATTCGAGATCTTCACAAAAGCCGATGCACAGTCCATGCAATGCTGAGGGACTCGAGCAAAGCTAGCGAATGACGCTTAGACTGAGCCAGAGCCTTCTTGACTTCGTCCGATGTGCAGCTTGCTTTACGTCCAGCGGCGTCAGCTCGGAGTAACTGCTCGCTCATCACAGACGATAGGTGTGTCTTATTTGACCTGTATGAGGCGAAGCGTTTTCTTTCGCTCTCTGTCTGCCTGGGAAGTTCGATTCAAAGCTGTTTACCAGGGGATGGCTTGACCATCCCAGGCAAAGAACTGACCCGACTCATCGGCCGTTCGATCGCAAATGACTTTTTCGAGATGTCGCGCACTGACCTCAGGCGTGAAAAGGCTTCCGGGGTCACGCCTTTTCGTGAACGGAGTGGAGAGTTGAGTTCGCACCGTTCCTGGATGCAGTGCGAGGCAGCAGAGTCCGGGATGGGTGCGCTTCGCTTCGATGGCAGCGCAGCGCAAGAGCATGTTCTGCGCTGCTTTTGACGCGCGATATGAGTACCAACCGCCGAGTCGGCAGTCTTCAATACTGCCGACCCTGGCTGATAGACTCGCGAAAACACTGCGTTTCTTTCGAGGAAGCAGGGGAACGAAAGCTTGCAGCATATAACCAACGGCGAACGTGTTGATCGCAAAGGTCTCTTCGAATGTTCTTGGATTCAGTTCTTTGAGGGCCCGCTCGGGCGTCAGGGAAGGCTGATGCAAGAGTCCCGTGGCGTTGAAGACTAATTGGGGCTGGAAGCCTTGATCCTTGAGTTGAGCGGCAGTCTTCTCGAGCTCTTTTGGATCTCGCGGATCCAGGAGAAGGCGTTCTCCTGACTGGGCCTGGGCGACCCACTCTGGGTCGCGACTCGTGCTGATGACCTGACTTCCAGGCAACTGCTCATGGATCAGCTCGACGATCGCAGCCCCAATGCCTCCTCGCCCTCCAAAGACGAACGCTGAAATGCTTTCCTCAAATCCAAACCCTGCCATTTCGCCCCAACAAAGCGTAGCACGTTTCTATTCCCCTCGGTCGCGGACTTCTCGCAGGAGCTGGGCGATCGGTAAGTCGAGCCAAATGTCTTCAAAGCCGTCGATGTAGGGAAGTTTCTCTGCGGCTCGATGCTCACTTCCCAGGCCGACCTGGGGTCGTGGTTCAATGCTTTGCTCCCGCAAGCCTTTGTAGTTTTTTTGAAAGAGAGACTCGCTCCTCTCTTGGAGCGTGCGGTAGGTCGGGCGCAGAGTTCCGTCTTCATCGAGTTTGACTTCTTCTTGCAGAAGAATCGGCCCTGTATCGACTCCCTGATCGACTTGATGAATCGAGACACCATGAGGCGTTTGGTTCACGAAGCTCCAAAAATTAGGATCTGCCCCGCGATTCCAAGGAAGGAGGGAAATGTGGAGGTTGATGATGCGCCCTGCGAATTCGCTGAGAAATGGCTCGCGAATGATATGACGAAAGCCATAGCTGACGATAAATTCGATAGGGTGCTTTTCAAGCAAGTCTGCGGATATGGGGTCGCTGACTTGGATCACTGCTTCCTTCTGTTCTCGAAGAAAAGGAAGGAGGTTGCTTTCAGCGGGGCCGAGAAAGAGCAGGCTCATGATCGATCTTGGCCCTTACGATTGCTCGTAAAATTCTGCTGAAGCTCGTCGCTCAACCTCTGCGCGATCATGATGGCGATTCTTTTCGAGGCAGGTCGGGTTATCTTCGATGAATGCGAGAAGAGCATCTCGGCTCACTGTTGGGTCTGTGATGGCAACTTTTTCATAAATTTCCCTCACCACCTCCAAGTCTTCTGGGTAGTCCACTGTGAGGCGGATGGAGCTGTAATCTATGGCTGATTGAAGCCCAATGCTTTTGAACCTTTTGGCATTTTCTCGAAGAAAGAGGGTCACGTGTTCTCGATGTCTCGCTTCGATTGCCTCTTCTTGCGCTTGCCGCAGGCAGGCCATGGTTGTGACCTCTGCGTCAAAGCCATGGGGCCAGCTTGGCGTGATGATATTCGAAACGTAATCCAGGTTTGTTGCTCGGAGAGTCTGCACGCAGGCGTCGATCAACTCCGGGTCAATCAAGGGGCAATCGCCAGTCAGGCGCACGACGATCTCGGCTTGATGAGCCTCTGCTGCCTTGTAGAATCGGTCCAATACGTCGGTTAAGCTGCCGCGATAGAGGGAAAGACCTAGTTGCCGAGCGAGAGCTTCGAGGGGGTCATCGGATGCATCGGTGCTTGTCGCAAGAACCACTTCATCGACGAATTGGCAGCGCTGGATCCTCTCGATTTCAACTTGGAGCATGGGGCGACCCGCAAGAGGACTCAGAACCTTGCCGGGAAACCTGGACGAGCTGGCGCGAGCTTGAACGATCGCAACGACTTTCTTCTTTTGGTTCATAGGGTTCACGCAGAGAGAAAGAGCCTTCAGCGGCTCTGAGGCAAAAGTCGGAAAAGAGCGGCACAGACTCGATCGACGTCTGCGTCTTGCATCGCAGGAAAGAGAGGGAGCGATAAGGCCTGCGCGTAATAAGATTGAGTTCCTGGTAGGCTTTGGGTGGAATAGCCGAGCTTGCGATAGTAGGGCTGGTCCGGAATCGGGAGATAATGAACTTGAGTTCCAATTCCCTCCTTGCGGAGTTCGAGCATCAGCTCCTTCCGGCTCAGGGGGGCGGCTGTGTAGTCGAGCAAGATGGGATAGAGGTGCCATGCGCTGGTGCTCGGGGGATTGACTCGGGTAATCGGTCGTACCCAGGGATGCACCTGGAGACGTTGATCGTAGAGAGAGGCAAGAGCTTGTCGCCGCTCGATGAATTGCCTCAGCTTTTGAATTTGACCGAGACCGAGGGCGGCTTGAATATCGCTGAGTCGGTAGTTGAAGCCGAGCTCTTGCATTTCATAGTACCAGGGGCCCGGTGAGGGTTCTTCGAATTCACTTTCGTCACGCGTCATCCCGTGACTTCTCAATTTCATCAAGCGCTGGCAGAGCTCGGAGTCCTGAGTGGAGATAGCGCCCCCTTCAGCTGTGGTAATGTGTTTCACCGGGTGGAACGAGAAGATGGCGGCCTGAGAGTACTGACAGGAACCAATTGGCTTTTCCTCAAAGCGGGCTCCGAGGGCATGGGCCGCATCTTCAATCACGACGGTTGCAGGAGGGAGTAGGCTCTTGAGTTGCTTCAAATTGACCGGTGCACCATTGAGGTGCACGGGGACGACCGCTCGCGTTTTTTCGCTGAGACACTCGGGCAATTTTTTCAGATCGAGGAGCCCGGTGTTGGGGTCGACATCCGCGAATACGACCTTCGCCCCGACGTAGCGCACACAATTGGCCGATGCCAAAAAAGAAATCGCTGGCACGATCACTTCATCTTCTGGCTGGAGGTCGAGAGCCAGTAAGCAGAGGTGCAGAGCCGCTGTTCCGTTAGAAACCGTGAGAGCATGGGGAGCGGCCACGGTGGTAGCGATTTTCTCTTCGAATTCGCCGACGTAGGGCCCACCTGTGAGCCAATCGCCACGCAGGCATTCGACAACGCGCTCAATATCAGTCTCGTCGAGAGATTGGCGGCCGTAAGGTAAGAAGTCTTTCACGATGGGAGATGATAGGCCCGGGGCCCGCAATTCGTCCAGCGCTTACGGGTGGGGCTGAATGCTCGGTGGAACTATGTTACAGTCCCCAACCCATGGTGTCAGTTGCGGTGGCGATCGTCACAGAAGCGGGCCCGCAAGTTGGCCTCGGTCACCTTTCGCGCTCTTCGAACTTGGCCCAGGCTTTGATGGATCAGGGGGCTTCCGTGCAGCTTTTTATTCGTGCTGAGCAGAGCCTGGTCAGCAGCTGGTGTGAGGCTCGAGGGCTCGAGGGCATCGCCGTTGAGTCTCTGCAGGATTCTAAAATCGCAGTCTTCCCCGCGGATCTATGGGTGCTTGACTCTTATGAATTTGATGCCCGTTGTCAGATCGGGCTCAATCACGAGCAGGCTCTGCGGGTGCTGATCGATGACCATCAAGACCGAGATTACTCGTGGGTCGATATCGTTGTGAATCCGGTCCCTGGAGTCATTCCCCTATTTGCGCCTCGGGCTGAAATGCTCGGCGGACCCGAATACGCCCTCTTGGATCCTGCATTTGTCGCGCAGCGTCGGCGAGTGGATAGCGCGCAACTGCATCGTTCCCCCCTGCCGCGGCGACCACAACGGGTGGGGTTGCTCTTTGGTGGAATGGATACCGCTCGCCTGGGACCCCAGGCGGCCATTCAAGTGGAAGAAGCATTTCCTGCTGCGGAGATCCATGTCTTCGGCAGAGCAGATTGGAGCTCGGCCGCGCCTCAGTGCATCAGGCATGGTCTGCTCTCGCCACAGCTTCTCGCCGAAGCATTAGTGACGATGGATCTCGTGCTGGCTACTCCGAGCACGGTGGCGTGGGAGCTCGCTACCCTGGGGATTCCAGGGGTTCTTGTGCAAACTGCTTCGAATCAGCGAGAGATTGCTCTGGCCTTGGAGGGCCACGCTGGAGTTCAGGTAGCGAAAAGTGTCAGCAGCGCCGAATTGATTGCGTTCTGGGAGGCCTTAGACGGCGAGGCGCTCGGGGAGTGGCGCGGGCTTTGTGATGGAGCTGGTGCGTCTCGTGCAGCGGGCAGACTTCTTGCCCTTTTCGAATCCAGCCTGCATTGACGAGAGTGAGGGTTATCGCGAAGCTTCAGGTCTTCGAGAGTGAAAGCAGATGTCGCCAATAAAAATAGGAAAAAAATTAGTTGGACCGGGGCAACCCACTTTTCTCGTTGCAGAGATGTCCGGCAATCACAACCAGTCTCTCGACGCCGCACTCGAGCTCGTTCATGCCGCTGCTGAAGCCGGAGCTGATGCCATCAAACTTCAGACCTATACGGCAGAAACCATGACGATTCAGTCGAAAAAGAAGTGGTTCACCCTGCAGAGTGGCACACTTTGGGATGGCAAGACCCTCTTCGACCTTTATCAGGAGGCTCACACGCCCTGGGAGTGGCATCAGCAATTAATTGAAGAGAGTCATCGCTTGGGCATGGAGTGTTTTTCGACTCCCTTCGATTCTACGGCCGTCGACTTTCTGATGGATCTGAATACACCCGTCTTTAAGGTCGCGTCTTTTGAAAATACCGATCTACCGCTCTTGAAGAAAATCGCCGCCACGGGGCGCCCCGTGATTTTATCGACCGGTCTAGCGACTCAGCAGGAAATCGACGAAGCGGTCACTACCTTGAAGAGCAACGGCTGCACGGAATTGATCTTGTTGAAGTGTACCTCAAGCTATCCAGCGCCCGTCGACGAAGCTCACCTCAAGAGCATTCCTTTTCTCGCGGAGAATTATGGCGTGTTCTCCGGTCTTTCGGATCATACCATGGGCTCGATTGTGCCCACGGCTGCAGTGGCGCTCGGCGCCTGCATGGTCGAAAAGCATTTTTGTTTATCGCGCTCTTTACCTGGTCCCGATAGCGCCTTTTCGATGGAGCCGGCTGAGTTCAAAAAGATGGTCGATGAGGTTCGTTTAGTCGAACAGGCGCTGGGCCGGGTGAACTTTGGGCCAACTCCAGCGCAAAAGAAGAGCCTGGTCTTTCGGCGGTCGCTCTTTGTGACAAAAAGTATTGCGGCAGGAGAGGTTTTCTCCTTGGAAAATGTGCGAGTGATTCGGCCAGGTGATGGTCTGGCTCCCAAATATTACGAGCAGGTGCTGAGCCAGCGCGCGACCACGGATATCGAGGAAGGTACGCCCTTATCGTGGGAGTTGGTCGACAAGAAAGATTAAAGAAGCGCCCTGGGTTGGCTCTTCGCCTTCTTCACTTGCGCTTGATTGCTCGGTCTGAGCCCAAGTTGTTTAGATTTTCTCAAGTGTGAAGAGTTCTACACTTCTGAGCGAAAATAGGTGGCTTCGAATGCAAAGAAGGGCCGAAGCGAGCTTGAAGTTTTTCAGTTCGTTCTCATCGGCCTCAAATAACAGTGCTGACGGAGTCCATGTGACAAGCCTCGTTTTGCTAGTGTTACCGTAGGTGGATGTTCATTCACCAACGATCGACCCAGCGAGGAGGCTTTGAACTGTGGAAGCTTGCTGGGGTGAGTATTTCGATCCTGAGTGTGGGGTTGGTCATGCTCCTGGCTGGCTCCCCATTGGCTCATGCCCAGGCACCAGATGCTCGCAACCCCTCCTACGAATGGCCTTGGGCCATGCCTTTATGGGGGAAAAAAATGGGGGAACGAGGTATTGATTTACCCCTGCCTTGGGGCGTTGGGATCAATTACCTCTACGCGAATCAGCCGATTGATATTTCCCGTATTGCCCTGGGCGTGAACGACGGAGAGATGGTGGACATGTCGGACTTGATCGAGTTCGAAGAAGTGCGCTCAAGGATCCACGCTCTCAACACTCGAGTCGATCTGTGGCTTTTTCCCTTCATGAATGTCTACGTGATGGGCAATTACGTCGCCAATGCCAGTACCGAGGTCAATTTGAGTCAGCCGATCACCCTCAGCGCCCTTTCCGAACAAGGCGGCGGAGGCGGGGGGTTTGGCACAACCGTGGCCGGTGGCGCTTTCGGTTTCTTTGGCACCCTCGACCTCAACTGGACTTGGAATAAGATGGAGAACCTGAAGGACCCTGTTGGCACTTTTTTAGTGACGCCTCGCGTAGGTAAAAACTTCGGTGAAGTAGGGGGCGTCGAATTGATTTTCTGGGTCGGCGCCATGCGCCAAAAGATTGCCTCTGAGACGAAGGGCTCTGTTCAATTGAATGAGCTTTTTGAGGGAGGCGGTGGTGCTGTACAAGAGCAGATTTTGAATTGGTACAACGAGCTGCCGCCAAGTCGACAGGCTCTTGTGCGCGGGGTGGCAGGGCGCTTAGGCACGGCTGATGACCCTGTCATTCGCTATGAATTAGAAAAGTCGATCGCATCGCCATGGAATATGGTGGCCGGCACCGAGATGGGCATTACCGATGCCTGGCGCATCCGGGCTGAAGTGGGCTTCATTCGTCGAACCTCTTTTATGTTCGGCGTGAATTATCGTTTTGGCTTAATTCGAAAGACCGATGCTAGCGGAGGAAAGAAATGAAAAAACCATCGCTCGAGATCAGTCGCCGCCAATTATTCAAGGTGGTGACTTTGGGTTCCGGGTACTCGTCTGCTCGAGGACTACTGAATGCGAGCGCGGCCTCCTTACTCTTGGCCGGTGTCGCCTGCGAAGAAGAAGAAGAAGCCGAAGTTGTTCCTGGTGGCGTGCTCTGGGATAACGATTGGGCGTTCGTTTCCACAAGCGTGAAAAAGAAAGATGGTACGAGCTTACCCTTTCCCACCGATTACGACTTGGTCCAGCAGGTTCGTTACGGCGCTGCGGGGGCCGGCGGCGCGCCGCCTGTCGGCGATGCTCTCGAGGGAGCGGGCCTAGTGTTTGAGCTAGACGGCCGCATTCTCCTCCAACCAGAGGGGCTCACTACCTGGGAGTATTTTGGCTCTCGCTACCGCGTGAATGAAGCTGGAAAATTTAGAGCGAGCGTCCGCAAGACGCTGTGGTTTCCGTACGAATACGCCTACGACCAGCTCTCGGGAACGCTCCTGTTGAGTCCTTTGGAGGAGAGAGGCGAGTTCTTGATTGGCTTGATCCTTGACGTCATCTCCGCGACTCTTTACTCGGGCGCTCTCGACAGCGCGGCTGCGCGCGTCACTCAATTTCTTTTCGAAGATCCTCGAGTCGCCGCAGCATTAGATGAATTTTTACACCAGCTCATTGGCGGTAAAATTGCAGAACTGCCTGAGGCAGACCCCGCAGAGGTCACCGATTGGCTGATCCTGCTCCTGCGCGAAAACGAAATCGTGCCTCCCGGAACGCCCGACCGCGTCTTGAAGGGGGTCATTCAACCAATTATCGAATCGCTTCTGCCTCTCGACCGAGACGGGATCGCTGACCGACTTGTGAACGAATTGATCGACAGTGGGGTGATTGGGACTGTCATTTCACCGGAGCGAATTGATGGCGTGCTGCGCTTCGCTCTCTACCGGCGCCTACTTACGACGGGAGAGAAGATCTTTTCGATCGACCGAGTCGAGATCTTGCTTCAGCAGAGGACGCCTCCCTCTGAGAATTGAAGTCTTGGTGCATTTCCCTGAGCCGGCATCTCCTCGACCTCTGAGGAGAGCCGTATTTTCCTGGCCAGGTGCCCCTGGATCCGTGTAGTTTCATCCGACCTTGGCGACAAACGGAATACTAGCTCTTTCTCTCGCGGCATTATTGCTGGCGCCTGCTCTCGCGCTTTTGGCCAGTCGACTGGCAGTTTTGCAGGCGGGACTTCAGGGCTTTGTGATTGGTTCGATCGCTTTGCTCGTCGCTGTAGAGTTAATACCCCATGCGATGGTCGATGCAGGCCCAGCGGCGCTCCTGGCGGCAGCGGCTGGATTGATTGTGCCCATTGTTTTGGACCGCTTTCTGCGAGGTGGCGCTCGTATCACCCATCGCTATGTCTCTATATTTTGGGGGCTCGTTTTAATTGTGCACGCCATTGTCGATGGTGCGGCAATTGCGGGGGGAGAGATCGACTTCGGTGACACGGTCGGGCATACCCACGAAACTTTGGGTTTAGCTGTTGTGTTGCATCGTCTGCCTGCGGCGCTGTCGATTGTCTGGCTCTTCTCGAACGCTCGCTGGATGGCCGGGCTCACTCTCTTGGGTATGGGCTTTGGCACCTTGGGGGGCTTCTACCTCGCTCCCTCGTGGCTGGCCGATACCAATTTGAGCATCTTTGGTCTCTTTCAAGCCTTGGTTGCCGGCATGTTGCTCCACGTTGTTTTCCACGACGCGAGTCCGCACCATCATGCCGACGAAGTAGCAGCAGGCGGTCATGGTCATAGTCACGGCCATGCTCATGATCACGGCCATGCTCATGATCACGGCCCTGCTACCGATCACGACCCTGCCGAGAACGAGCAGCTGGCGGCCGCTACGTCTGAAGCACAGCAAGGTAGCTGTTGC
>JAKVCH010000640.1 GCA_022447485.1 Polyangiaceae bacterium
GATTGGCCGAGGAGGAAACTCATCGTCGAGAGCCACGGCATCATCGTCGAGAGCCACGGCATCATCGTCGAGAGCCACGACATCATCGTCGAGAGCCACGACATCATCATCGAGTGCGACAACGTCATCATCCAGGGCCACGACCTCCTCGTCGAGTGCCACGACATCGGCCGAGGCAGCCGCAGTAGGAGCGATGTCAGAGGGATTCTCTATGACATCGCCACCCGGAGCAGGGGTAAAGCGTGGTAAAGCTGACGGCCCAGGAATATCGCTGACAGTTGGTGCATGCAGCTGGTTTGAACCCGAGGGCTCAAGGGCCTCTGCTGGAGCGGTTCCCTCTAGGTCGTAAGACGGTGCCTCGGAGTGAGCGGCCGCTTTGGCTTCTTCTCGGAGAGCTAAGACATGAGCTAAGACATTGTGGGCATCGCTATGCTCTGGCTCGATCTCCAGGATTTCATAGGCCAGAGCTTCGGCGGTATCCGGGTCGCGATTGTGGATCTGAATAATTGCGAGATTCAGGGTTTCTTGGATGGCGCCATCGCGTTCGCCTGCTTCGACAAGAATTTCACGGAGTTTTTCCCGAATAGGAATTGAATTCGGCTCCGACTCAAGGGCGATATGCAGTTCGCTGACAGCTTGGTCGAATTGATCGGCCTTTCGATATTGTTCGGCACTGTCAATCGCCTGTTGTGCATGAGTGCGAGGCTGGAAACTGTCATGCGCTGGGCGTTGCTCTGTTTCGAAAACAGCGTCTGGGATCATATCGACCCCATCATCTTCAGGATCAGAAAAGTCTTCGGAGCGATCGGTGGCGGGAACTTCGTCGACGTTGGCGTCGAGCTCCTGGGAGACAGGCTCCTTCAAAGCATCCGGTTCGGTATCTGAAGTCTTGTCAGGATGAGCTGCGGAGGTGGATTCAGATCGAGACTCCGGCGGGCCAAGCCGGCTCAGCGCTTGGACATCTTGGTTGTCCGGAGCAATCTTCTGGAGATGCTCAACGATTTCCTGAAAGAGTACCGGTTTTTTCTGTTCATGAGCGACGCGCCCCATTTCGACATGAACCGCTATGGATTTCTCCGGCTGAGCAATCACCTCAAATGCTTGGGCTAAGAGGCCGAGGGTCTCTAAATCCTTGGAGTTGGCTTGAAAGGCAACCTGAAGTTTTGCGAGGGCGGAGAGACCTGCCTGATGTTCATTCTTCTTGAGATAGAGCTCTGCTGCCGCCCGCGCATAGCGAGGTTCAGGCCGAAAGTGCCAAATCCTTTCAATCACTTTCAAGGCGTCCGTGGGACGCTGCATTTTCAGCAAGAGCTGTGATGCGGTCCAAAAGGCCTCGATTGCCTGGTCGACATCCTGCACGCGACAGCATGCTTCTGCGAGTCGTAGGTAGGGGAGAGGGTTTTCCTTGTCGAGGAGCACCATCTTCTCAAAGATTTCTATTGCCTGGGCGTCTTGTCCGGTCTTTTGAAGCTGATTGGCCACCTCGTCGTAGGCGCTGAGTGCATCCGTGACCAAGTTAAGCGAGGCATAGATATCCGCCAAGCGTGGAGTGATATGTGAGTATTTCGCTGACAGCTCAGGAGCGTGTTTTGTAATCAGTTCTCTGATTTGCTTGAATACAGCGATAGCCTTGAGAGAAAAACCTTGATCGGCGTAGATACCTGCCACGCGGTCGTAGGTCGCAATGGCCTGGGGAAATGCCTTTTGGCGTGATTGGATATCGCCAATCTTGAGCAACGTGCGAGCATCGCGCGGATCTTTCTGCACGAGCTTTGTGTATTCGTTGATTGCCTTGTCGTACTTTTTCTTGTCGACGTATTTGGCAGCAACTTGCAGAATTTTGTTGCGGTCGAGGGGCACGTGAAATCAATCCAGTAATTGCGCGAAATGAGAAGGACCTTTTCAGACTAAGTAGCTAAGAAAAGTCGGTCAATGACTCAAAAGCAGAGTTTGACCCAATGGCCAACCGTCGAATCTCTGCTGGTACTGGAAAACCTACTGAGCTGAACCGTGATGTCCATGAAGTTATTTCGCGAAATCGTTAAAATGGC
>JAKVCH010000641.1 GCA_022447485.1 Polyangiaceae bacterium
GTTCGGAGAAGATCCTGTTCTTTTAGGTCGGCGAGAAAAAGATCAACATTTGATCTTTGCACGCTTTCGTTCTGCCCAGCCCGAAGACTACCTCCTCGAAGATCTGAGCGTGAATCTTTCGATGCCTCGCCTGCAGCAAGGAAGCGAGGTGCAGCTATCGTCGGAGCTAGAGCATGGAATCATTCTTTTGACTCTTGATGGTCGCTACTTGACCATTTTGATTTCGCCTCGAGGCGAGATACTCGCCGTCAATAAAATGCCGGAAAACGCCACCCAGGTAGCTATCGCCGGTTTGAAGGTTGCAGCTCTCGATGAGCATCATCAGCGTTTCTGGGAGTCGCTAGACGGTGGCTTGAGTTTTCGGTCAAGCGTGCTGCCAAGATCCTTGTGCGCGGTGGATGCCCCTGCCTGTGAAGTACCATTTGTTTGTGCCGATGCCGGCTGCTTGATCGGCACCGAGCTCGCGCGTTTAGGCTGGGGCGCCCCTTTGAGCGAACGACCGTGGAGTACTGAAGAGAAATCAGTCAACGAACATATTTCAGAAAGCGGACCTGCCTTAGTTTGCAGTCCGATCGGCGCATCACAGCAGCTTGGTGAAGTAGAAGGCTTGCCAAGCTCTAGTGATGCCGGCTGGGGGCGTCTGGCGTTTCAGCAATTAAGCGTTGATTCGCGAACGGGAGAAGTGAAACGATTTTTTGCACGGCGCGAGAGCACCCAAATTGAAAGCCAAGTTATTCTCAATGGCTTAGAGTCGCCGGAAGAGTTTGCTCAGGTCGTGGTTCCTCAAGTCGAAGGTAGTGCTCTCTTGCGTTATCGTTTGCCTTCGAAGGGACGCCAAGCGATTGATCGAGTGACCATAGCATTTGACAATCGAGCCAAAGACCTGAGCGTCAAACAGCAAGTACCGCGGCGTTTTCAATTGGCGCGGGGAGCTCATCGTCGGCGTCGAGGGCAGGTCGGACTCGCTCGGCCTGAGATATTGAGCGTCGCAGCCGATGGTTTGGTTGTACGCCTGAAGACCAACCCTCCAGAGCCAGGTATCTTCTTTGCGCAGGGAAAAAAGCCCATTGAGTTGATGCGAACTCATTGGCCTGCAGCTGTGAGAAATCAGCTCAGTGAAGGTCGAGCCCATGAGGAGTACATCGAAATCGGCAATGACCTAGTACCGATTGTTTTGGATTCCCACGATAAGATCTTGACTCTACCCCAACGCAGCCAGGCTCCGGGAAGGTTCCTGTCCTACGCATTGGCCATGCCACCTTCAGTGCTACCGCCCATTCAATCAGGCTATCGCATTGCTTATCGCGGCGACGAGGTTGGCTTTTTGTCTCAATTTCTGGGACCGGCTCAAGAGACGAGTCGGTCTTTTTGGGTGCGACCCAGTAGCGAAGGTCAGTTCTCTCTACCACTGGCGACGCCCCAGCAGTCAAACTTGTCCGAGCGTCCTTATCATTGCAGTGCCACCCAGATGCAGAGCACTCCACGGGTGATTGCTTCTGCGACCTTGACCTCAGCGCGTGAAGTCCGCATTCGCGATCCTCTGGGTGAGGAGCGGCTTCTTACCAGTGATGCCATTCTTTATGGATCACCGACTGAAGCTTGCCTTGCTGCTTGGGAGGCGAAAGGCGTGATAGAGAACTTGAAAGAAGGGCGGAGGAGGGCTCACGCTTTGATTTATCCCGGAGAAGTGAGTTGGCTATTTGAGGCTCATCGTTCCGAGGGCCAGTTTCAGCTGCGAGCGAGACCTTTACGCTGCGAATATCAGTGACTTTCATGAAATGACTGATTGAGTCTTACTGCCGCTCGCTGGCTCCTCTGGGGCAATATTTCGAGGAGACTTCGGCGTAGAATTACCCAACTAATTGTTAAGATATGCCAGCTGCGAAGACCGCTTTTCTCGATGCCATAGACTGGGCGCACTGGCACTTCACTGACTCGAAAACCTCGACGGCAGAGTTGGATGAGTAGATCGTTCGGATAGCCATACCCTTGCCAGCCATCAATTAAGTCGAGATGGCGAGCCGCAGCTAATCTTAAAGCGGTG
>JAKVCH010000642.1 GCA_022447485.1 Polyangiaceae bacterium
CATGCACATCTTCGGTAGCCAGCTTCTCAACGGCAGCTTTGAGTTGTTCGCGCTCACTTGGCTCAACAATTCCATCCGCAAAGATTTGAACTAATAGGCCTTTCAGCTCGTTTTTATCCTGGCTCACTATTTTTTCCCTTCGTGTCCACGGAGAGTCACCGGACTCTCGCTTCGACGTCGCCGAGGTCGTAGCATCAGAGCTGATCGCTGTCATCCAAACTGAAGCCCGCACATCGCACTCAACCTAGATATTATCGACGAGACGCTCGGCGATGCGCATTCCATCCACTGCTGCACTCACAATGCCGCCGGCAAAACCCGCTCCCTCGCCCGCTGGATAAAGTCCAGCTAAGCCGGGTGACTGCAAGCTCTCGGGATCGCGTATCATCCTCACTGGCGAACTGGTTCTCGATTCGACACCAACTAGAATTGCCTCTTCAGAATCAAACCCTTTCATGCGCTGACCTAGTTCGCTCAATGCCAGCCTCAGGCGTCGAGAAATACCCAGCCCGGTAGAGTCGACGACCTCGGCAAGTGATGCAGAGGTCAGCCCTGGAAGATAACTTGTCTCGGGAAGAGAACTCGAGACCTTCCCCTGTAAAAAGTCCGAAACACGAGTCGCCGGCGCTCGGTTCTCACCACCACCAGCTAAGCAAGCTGCCCGCTCAGCTCGAGCCTGAAGCTCAATTCCCCGTAGAGCATCTCCTCCAGGAATCGCTGCATCCAAGTCCTGCAGTTCAACACCGACAACAAATCCACTATTGGCCCACTGTGAATTTCTCTTCGAAAGGCTCATACCATTAACGACCAAATGGTCTTGATCCGTCATTGCTGGCACAATCCAGCCACCAGGGCACATACAAAAAGAAAAGACCCCTCGCTCCTCGACTTGTCGAACTACCTTATAAGAGGCAGCTCCTAACTTCGGATGCTCAGCAAAACGACCGAATTGGATCTGGTTGATTAATTCCTGAGGATGCTCAATTCTCACCCCCAGGGCAAAGGGCTTTGCTTCCAGCGCCACCCCTGCTCGATGACAGAATTGATAGACATCTCTCGCCGAGTGTCCTGTCGCCAAAACGGCTGCTTGGAAGGCTTCTTCCCGCGACTCCTCCGTCTCAACATCGCATAAACTCAGCCCCGCGAGGCGCCGCTCCTGCCCTTGTCCCTCGGTCAGTAGCCCAGTGACCTTCGTCCCAAAACGGAACTCGGTGCCAAATTCTTCTAACTCGCGACGCATCGAGTCAATGATCTTAGGTAGGAGGTTTGAACCGATATGAGGCCGAGCATCCGTCAAAATAGCGGGGGGAGCTCCGTGGCGCGCTAAGGCTCGCAAAACATCAAATACGGGGCCTCGTTTATGACTCCGCGTATAAAGCTTGCCATCGCTGTAGGTTCCGGCTCCCCCCTCGCCAAAACAATAATTGCTCTCGGCATTCACCCCGCCACGAGCATTTAAGAGCTTCAAGTCTTTGCGCCTGGGTTGTACGGGCTGACCACGCTCAATCACCGTCGACCGAATACCGCGGCGCGCGAGCTCCCAAGCACAAAATAATCCCGCCGGTCCGTCGCCGACAATCGCAATGCTGCCCCTGTCGCGCTCTGAAAAGGAAGGCTCTCTGAGCTGCAGATCTTCGTCATCGACGACAACTTCCTCATCCAAGGAATAAAGACAACGAAAGCGCACCTTGCCTCGCCGAGCATCCAGCGACCTCTTCAGCAATCGATACTTTGGCAGGTCAGACTCCCGAACCCCCAACTTCTGGGCGAGGCGTTTGGTTACCTGCTCAGGTGCTTCAGAATCATCTAAGCCAAACTGAATCTCGATAGGCTCTTTGCCTGGATTTCCTTTCGGTGTGGACGACCTTCGCCCTCGACGCTGTGAAAAGCGGGCTCGCTTCGTCATTTCTTCGTTGCCGGCGCCTTCTTCGCAGCGGTATCTTTTGACGCAGGAGACTTCTGTGGCTCTGCCTTTTTATCATCTTTTGGCGGCCCCTTGCGGCCAGTGGCAATCCGACCACTACGCAACTTATT
>JAKVCH010000643.1 GCA_022447485.1 Polyangiaceae bacterium
AGACTATCGCTGAGGGTTTGCTCGAAAAAGCCCACGGTGAGGAGTTGGGCAGCTTGAAAGTGTAAGGGCGAAGAAGGTCGCTGAGACGGCATTTTTACCCTCTAGCAAAGGAAGGCAGAGCTGTCCGCCTCAGTGCTGGCCGAAAATTCTGAAAGCACTGTCCAGAACAATCTCTAAATCAATGCCGCGACTGCAGCTCTTTGTAGAATTTGACTCTTTTTTGCGCGGGTTTCCAGTTGCAATGCTGTCCGGTGGCATAAAGGCTGACGGCACCTGTGACCGAGTGACAATAGTTATAACCTCGACTCAGGGCTGTTGCCGCTTCGAGGGCAGCGCGGCGCGTGGCGTCCAAACCCGTTCCCGCAAGCTGGGCCCAACGCTCCTTGGGTAAATGACCCCCATATTGAAGCTGCCAGAGGCTGATCGCCTTTCCGCTATCACACTCACCCAGTGCAGCACGGCACTTACCCTCGTGGACATGCTTCGCGAGACGAGTTTCCATGAAGGCCTGGCCGAGCAAAAGGAAGCTGAGCTCGCGACGACTGCCCCGCCAGATTCTTTTGCACTTCTTTTTTTCTTGAGAACTGTCTTCGGTCGCATCCCCTGCGGCGAGGGGGGCTTCCTGATGATTCGTGTTGCTGAGGTAGGTTCCTGCCTGCCATTCACCAAAAGACGCAGGTTGCGCATTGTCTGCTGGAGGAGTGTCGGGGCCATTGCCTGGATGGGGGCCTTCGTGCCCCTCCGATTCTTTTCTACGCGCCTCGCTTTTCTCAGAGTCAGGAGCTTGGCCATCTTTTTTGGAAGATGACGCTGGAGGGTCCTCACCTTCCTGCGCCTCGGCCGGTGCATCCTTTTTTGCGATCTCCCTGTTTTTCTCTTCGCTATCCTGTTCTGAGTCAGAGTCGCTCCTCGCCCTTTCAGTGTCTGCCTTCTTCGCAATCGGGTAGGCGTTACTGGGCTCTTGGCAGGTGGCAATTGCTGTTGCTTGATCGATGGCCGTTACGATCACGTCTAGTCGCGCCGCTCGTTCCTCTTCTGTTTCTACATCGCCATGCCAGGCAGGGAAACTCATCGCAGCGGCCAATAAAGATTCTTTGATCATGGTTCTTCACTCAAGGTACGGCCCTTGCTCTCCAAAAATAAGCTCAAGATGTCGAGAGATTCACGACATTGTCGTACTTCTACTTCTTTGCAGATGACTCTTTTTAAGTGGTCATTTTGCGGCGGCGAGTCGTGGAGCGCGGGCGTCTTTCGTTAATCGGGGCATCGGTTAGCGCTGGACTTCATCGAAACAAGTCAAATCTGAAGCCGGGAGGTGAAAATTATCGTTTTTTCCGCCTCGACTAGAAGTGTTTCCGCACGACTTCAATAATATTTTAGCGCTGCGGCAATTTACAGTGGCAGCGCTCTCCTTTTCCTGTGCTTAAAGTGGAAGCGCATCGGACAACTCTGCTGGTCGGGGGCTTGGGCTTCGCCCGTGGTCTTGCTATCGCAGGGCGCGTAACTGGGAATCAGTTTCTCTAAGCATTGATTGAAAAGAAGATGTCAGAAAAAAAGCAAAAAGTAGCACTACTCACGGCCGGCGGCCTGGCTCCTTGCCTCTCTTCAGCTGTTGGTGGCCTCATCGAGCGCTATACGGATATCGCGCCGGAGGTGGAGATCATCGGTTATTTGGGTGGCTACAAAGGTTTGCTGCAGGGTCGCAGCCTACCGGTCACCGCTGCAGTCAGAGAAAAAGCGGGCGTACTGCATCAATTTGGCGGCAGCCCGATTGGCAATAGTCGGGTCAAGTTGACCAATCAGAAAGATTGCGAAGCTCGTGGTTTGGTTGCGGCGGGCGTTTCTCCGTTGAAAGCGGCCGCGGAGCAGCTCACCAAAGACGGCGTGACGATTCTACACACCATTGGCGGCGACGACACGAATACAACAGCAGCGGACTTGGCCGCTTATCTCAAAGAACATAATTACGACCTCACGGTGGTTGGTTTACCGAAGACGATCGATAACGATGTCTTCCCAATCAAGCAATCTTT
>JAKVCH010000644.1 GCA_022447485.1 Polyangiaceae bacterium
CATCGAATATCTTTTATCTTTCACCGATCCCCTTCCTCCGAAGCAAGAAAGCAATCAAAGGAGCGGTTCGCCTGCTGTGTGGCTTCATCGAGAAGTCTCCGAAGTATCTCGGGCTCTCTATCTTCAATGGCTTCGGACAACCAGCAATCGAGCACTGGCTGCAGAGTGGGAAAAACAATGGCCTAGCTTTCAAGACCACCTGGCCTTGAGTATGGAAGGTTCTCTGTCAAAGGCCCCTCGTCTTCGCTGTGGAGAATCTGTCCCGGTCATCGATGAAACGCGCTTCTGACGGCCACACCTATCCGGAGCCAAGGCGCTTAGGGAACCTTGCCTGGCGTATCGCCCATATCTGCATCGGGTGGAGCCTTGTAGTCTAGCTCTAAATCTAATTCCAGAGTTTCGCCTGCTCGAATTTCAATCTCTCGCTCCGTCACCTTTCCTGTCGAGGGCAAGAAGGCGTTCAACTTCATTTTACCGAGCGGGAGCCCGTCAATCTCAAAACGACCATCGAGCTCAGTTACATCAGTCGTCGAGTAAGGAAGGACATAGACCTCGGCCAAGTTGTAGAGCCTCAGACTGTCGACAAGAGCGAAGCGGCCTGGGCGGGCTGGAGGCAAAACGACGGGAGGAGCCGAGGGTAAGATGAAGAGCTGAGCAGGCATCTTTTGCCCCATCAACTCTGGAACATAGGCTCGTCGGTCTTCACCGCTGATCGACAAATACTGTCCATAGCTAAGCGCGATGGTGCGAGAATTCCAGGCGCACCCCTTTGCTGTGACCTCTACCTTCTTATCCTTGAAAGGAATATAACCATCGTAGCCTGTGACCGCTACAAGCACATCAGCGAGGGTTCGACCTTCACCCTCACGGAAGAGGCGTCCAAACATCTTTCGAGATAAGTCACAGTCAGACTTCATCGCTAAAAGAGCTTGCCGGTTATACGGGGCCGGATCGCCGGCGGCCCGAATAACACCAACCACTCGGCCGGTCTTCCCTTCGTAGGGAGGGCGATTTCCAGGGTTCACCACCTTCGCTAGCTCCTTATCATCTGGAAGAACTGCCAAGAGAGCTTTCATTTCTGCGTCAGTGGGAACTGGCCCTGCCTTTGCTTTCTCGACCGCTGCCTGGGCTGACTTTTCTTTTGGACTCAATGGAATCTTCTGAGCTTCACCTATCGGCTGGGAATTCGACTCGACCGGGCTTGCTGTTTTGTTTTTGCTTTTGCCGTCGCAAGCAATCAACGAGATCGCCAAGGCTCCACACAGAATAAAACGGGTGAGAGAAGCGTCGAATCGTCTGAAAGCCAGAAATCCTGAAGTCTGCATAAGGATGCCCTTAGCAGCCCGAGAAAAATGGTAGAAGCTTTTCGTGTTCTCCCTCCCAACAAAATATCAGCTTCTGATGGCAGGTGCCCTACTCGGCTGCGAAACCGAGCAAGAGGAAAGAACTCTGCCATTTGAGCTAGAGATCCTAGGTTCCCAGGCCTGCTCTAGCCCCCAGATCAAGTCAAATCACGATCGAAAGCTCTTTGGTTATCATGTAAAAATCCACAGTCATCGCGGAATGGGAGTTCCGGCCTCCTTTCACTACGCCAGTTTAGTCGCCGAGGATGGAAGGCGCTATCTTGCCGAGCCGGTGGGCTGCACGCCCTTATTGAGTGAAAGAGTTCTCGGCCAAGGTGACGACGCTAAAGGTTGGCTCAACTTTGCGATGCCCGAAGGAACAGTTCCGGCGGAACTCATCTACGCACCTGACCTTTCCCACCTGAAAGAGAAATTTCAATCTCAAACCCCGCTCCAGCAGGGTAGGTCTCGATTTGATAAAAAAAGGAGCACCACCGACCAAGTGGAAGACACTAGCTTGAACAACAAGAACTCGCCACGGGGAGAGCGCCAATGAAATTCAAGCCGCTTCAACAGTCGACCAATCGGGCGCTGATCTTGAGCATCATTTTCACGAGCTGCAATTCCAAGGAGAAAAATACCTCTCAGGATTCGTCTCAACCTATTTCCTACGAACAACCAATGCGCT
>JAKVCH010000645.1 GCA_022447485.1 Polyangiaceae bacterium
AGGCGACCTCACGATCTGGATTCATGAGAAGCATCCCCAGCTATTCGAAGGCGACGACCCGATTCGTGGCTTGAGCGAAGAAACCACAACCGGGGTTCACCGTCTTTACGAAATGTTCCGGGACAACAAGCTCAAGTGTCCGGCGATGAACGTGAATGACTCAGTCACCAAGAGTAAATTTGATAACCTCTATGGCTGTCGAGAGTCACTGACCGATGGAATCAAGCGTGCTACGGACGTGATGTTCGCAGGCAAGATTTGCGTTGTGGCTGGGTATGGGGACGTCGGTAAAGGCTGTGCTCAGGCTATGCGCGGGCTGGGAGCACGTGTTTTGGTCACGGAAATCGACCCAATCTGCGCGCTGCAGGCGGCGATGGAAGGTTATGAAGTCGTTAAGATGGACGATGCTGCGCCACTCGCCGACATTTTCGTCACCGCGACCGGCTGTTGTGACGTGATTGACGCCAATCATCTGGATGTCATGAAAAACGAGGCAATCGTTTGCAATATCGGGCACTTCGATAGCGAAATTAACATCGCCTATCTCGAAGGGCGAGACGATGTGAAAGAAGAGCCAATCAAGCCTCAGGTCGACCACTTTATCTTCCCTGACGGGAAGCGTATTACGGTTTTGGCCCGTGGTCGGCTCGTGAACTTAGGCTGTGCAACCGGTCACCCAAGCTTTGTTATGAGCAATAGCTTCACCAACCAGGTGATTGCTCAGTTGGCTCTGTGGGACGAGAAGCATCCGATTGGTGTTCATCTTCTTCCCAAGAAGCTTGATGAGAAAGTGGCGGCGCTACACTTGCCGAAGCTTGGCGTGCAGTTGGATAAACTCACCCAGAAGCAGTCAGACTATCTCGGCATTCCGTCCGAAGGTCCGTTCAAGCCAGAGCTATATCGCTACTGAACTTTGAGCCCTTCATGAGAGAATAAAAAAGCCACCTTCCGAGGTGGCTTTTTTTTCGAACAGGTCCTAGCTCTTTGGCCCAGAAGCGCCTCCGCTCATCATGAAGGAGAGCAGCTCGGAGGGCGGAATCGTCAGCGTTTCGACCCGTTCCTTGGGTACGGCTAGTAGTTGGCCTCCAATATTGTACGCCTGAGGTACGTACACGGCCACATGGGTCTCTAGGTTCATTCCTTGGAGACTGTCCCGCGTTTGAAAACCGAATAGACGAATCTCACTGGAGTCGCTGATCTGAAAGGCGACTGGGCTTCCAAAGGTGGTTCGCTCACTGACCAATGCTTCCACAACATCTCTCAGGGCTTGGTAAAGCATACTCACCAGCGGAACCCTCGTCATAACTAATTCCAAAAGCCGGAAAAAACGACGACCCAACACATTGGTGACAAGAAAACCAATACAAGTAATCACTGTTAGACAGGTGATGATGCCTAATCCGGGCACGGAGGTGCCTACGAGGCGGTCAAAGCTACTAATTAACCACCAGAGCACGTAAAGCGTTGCACCCGCCGGAACAACAGCCAGACAGCCCTGAGCGAACCACGTGAGTATCTTCTTCATGGGTGAATGGTGGCCGAGTAACACATCATCGACAAGCCATTCCGGTTAACCGGAGTTGTGGAGCATTCGGTGTAACTGCAGCTGGGAGAAGGCTGCAACTACAGCCGTTTCCGTACGAAGCAGCTGGGGCCCCAGCTCCAGTACCTTAGCTGGTAGTCGCTTGAGAGTCTCGACCTCGCCATCGAGCAGGCCACCTTCGGGGCCGATCACCAAGTTCAGCGGTTGCTGGGATGCGCTTCTGGGGAGGTGCGCGAAATTTTCCGCTGAATCAGGATGAAAGGCGAGAAGCGGAAGTTCCTTGCTGCATTGCTCTAACCATTCATGCCAGCTGCCGACGACCTTGACCGTGGGGAGGTCGGTTCGCTTTCCTTGCTCTGCGCCCATCCAGAGTTGTTCCTTGATCTTATCCGGAGAGAGTAAAGGAGATGAAAAATAGCTCTTTTCGACGCGGGCTGAACGAAAGAGCACAACTTCCTGCAAGCCAATACAAGCGCTGTATTGGAGT
>JAKVCH010000646.1 GCA_022447485.1 Polyangiaceae bacterium
GTAGCTCGTCAGCGTCCAAATGTATTTTGGATGGAGCGAATGGGGGCGACCGTCGTTCCTGTTGAAGAGGGTTCCCGTACTCTCAAAGACGCTATCAACGAAGCCTTTCGAGATTGGGTGACCAATATGGACGACACTCATTATGTTCTCGGAACAGCTTGTGGCCCCGCGCCTTTTCCAGAAATGGTGACTTGGTTTCAGTCGATCATTGGCACTGAAGCACGGGAACAGATGCTGAAGTTAAAAGGACGCTTGCCTGACCGTGTTTACGCCTGCGTTGGCGGAGGTTCGAACGCTATGGGACTCTTTAGCGGCTTTCTGGAAGATAAAAGTGTGGAGCTTGTCGGTGTTGAAGCGGGTGGTCGCGGTGTATTTGGCGGAGAGCATGCCGCTCGCCTTGCATCGACTGAAGCGAGTGTTGGGGTTGCCCAGGGCTATAAGACCTACTTCCTCCAAAATAACGACGGCCAGATGAACCACACCCACAGCGTCGCCGCTGGTCTTGACTACGTTGGCGTCTCGCCAATTCTGGCCCACTTACATGATACGAAAAGAGTGCGCTTTGAGGCAGTGACCGACGAGGAGGTTGTCGAGGCGTTAGAAAGAACGATCCGTCGAGAAGGACTGATTCCAGCATTGGAGAGTTCTCATGCTTTCGCACAGGCCTATGCTGAGGCGCCGAAGATGAGTTCTGATGAGATTATTTTGATCAACCAATCGGGGAGAGGTGATAAAGATATTTTCACCATTGCAGATGCTCTGGATGACCCCAAGTGGCGTGAGTTTATTATTAGTAAAGCGGCGGAGTACCAAAATGCTTGAGGCTTATATTCGGAAAGAGCGAGAAAAGAAAAATATTCTCCTCATGACTCATATTGTTCTGGGCTACCCCAGCTTTGATGATTCGATGCGCATTATCGAAGAGATGGTCCAGGCCGGTGTCGAATTAATCGAATTACAGATACCATTCTCGGAGCCGATGGCAGATGGGCCTGTGATTCTACACGCCAATCAAGAAGCTTTGAATCGAGGAAGCCTCGTTGAACGATGCTTCGAGTTTGCGCGGGAGGCGAGCCGGCGAGTCGATATCCCCCTACTATTTATGACGTACTTCAACGTGATTTTTAAAAAGGGGCAGGCTGAATTTGTCCAGCATGCCAAGGAGGCGGGGATCACCGGAGCGATCATTCCCGATCTGCCACCAGAAGAAGGGCAGGAATTGTTTGCTGAGATGGCTAAGCAGCATATCGACCCCATCTTTATCTACTCGCCTTCTACTTCGGATGACCGCTTGGCAGAAATTTCGAAAATGGCTCGAGGATTTGTCTATTGCGTTGCTCGTAAGGGCGTCACCGGAAAAACGACAGAATTTTCCCATGACCTAGGAGAATACTTGGGCCGGGTGCGCTCTGCGACCGAATTACCCCTCGCCGTTGGTTTCGGGGTACAGCAACGAAAAGACGTTGCCTACTTGGAAGGTCGGGCTGATATTGCCGTTGTTGGTTCGCAGACTATCCGTGTGATTGACTCCGAGGGGGTTTCTGCTGTGCGACCATTCCTCGAAGGCCTGAGGTGAGCTTGCGAGGAGGATGTCTTCTTCGAAGGTCCCAGTACAGAGGATGGCAATCTCCCATTAGAAAGCTAAGGAGCGCGAACTCCTCTCTGCTTACCCGGTGGCTCTGTATGCAGATAGGCCTCGGAGCGATAGCTCTCGGGGCCTGTGATTCGAAGTCGGGGTCTCAGTCTTTCAAAAGCGAGGGCCCACCCCCATCCTCAGCTATCGTGCCCGAGGAAAAGAAGGCGCACCTCTGGGAAGAGGAGCCGCTGTATCTTGGCGTTGCCGCAAGTTTCCGAGGGCCGCTCCAGAAGCTCGTGGCCGCTTACATGCAGAAAGAACCAAATTTCCGCGTAAAGGTTGAGGCAGGGGGAAGTTATGTGTTGGCACGGAGAGCTCTACAAATCGACTTTCCGATCGAATTTCTGATCCTTGCAGATGAACGCATATTTACCGATCTGCTTGAACCAACC
>JAKVCH010000647.1 GCA_022447485.1 Polyangiaceae bacterium
TCCAGAAAGACTTAGAGCTAGGACCAATGGAATGCTTTCAGCTTTTGAAGCTCGAGCAGGCAGCAAGCCGTATTGAAAGAACAACCGACACGATTGCTGAGATTGCCGATTCTTTTGGGTTTTCAAGTCAATTCTACTTTTCTCGGGCTTTTACTAAGGCGTACGGCCTCGCCCCGAGTCGCTATCGAAAGGAGTTTCAGGTTGGCCAAGCGACGCGCCCCGGAGGATTGATTTATCGACACCATCGCTTAAGAAATTATCTCTACGAAAATGGTCCCGGAAAAGTGATCGAAGCCGGTGGAGAGGAATGAACGGAGTCTTGGGCTTGTTCGTTGTAGAAAGGTGCGGCGTGTTTGCTTCTGAGGTAGCTTGTACTTAGCTCTGCCTGTTCAAGTAGAGACTGCCTGTTGGAGGGAGAGAATCAATGCGGATCGGAATACCGAAGGAAGTCAAGATAGAGGAGTATCGCGTTGGCATGGCTCCTGCCGGAGCTCGTGATCTTGTTCGTGCCGGCCATGAGGTTATCGTGGAAAGCGGTGCCGGCGATGGGTCGGGCTATGCTGATGATAGCTACTGTCGAGCTGGGGCTCGAATTGTCCAATCCGCTACGGAGGCATGGGACGTCGATTTGGTGATGAAGGTGAAAGAACCCCTAGTCGAAGAGTTTGACTATTTTCGTCCGGGACTCGTTTTATTCACTTTTTTACATCTGGCAGCGGCTCCTTCATTGACTGAGCGACTCCTGAGGGAACGAGTTCGTGGAATCGCTTATGAGACGATTCGTGACGGATCCGGGCGTTTGCCTCTTCTGCGTCCGATGTCGGAAATTGCCGGTAGGATGGCTATTCAAGCGGGCGCTCATTCTCTACAAAGAAAAAACGGCGGTAAGGGTGTGCTGCTAGGAGGCGTTCCAGGAACTAGTCGTGGTCGGGTCATGATACTTGGTGGCGGCGTTGTTGGCACAGCCGCAGCAGAGGTCGCGCTCGGTATGGGCGCTCAGGTAACTGTACTCGATACAAACTTAGACCGTCTCACGGATCTAGAGGAAAGGTTTGGAGTGGCAATAGAAACCCTCTATTCAAATTCTCATCATCGAGATGAACTCATCCCTCAAACAGACTTAATTATTGGTTCTGTTTTAATTCCTGGGGGGAAGGCGCCACGCTTAATACAACGCTCGGACCTTAAGCGCATGGAAGCGGGGACTGTTCTCGTCGACGTGGCTGTCGATCAAGGCGGTTGCATTGAGACCTGCCGGCCAACCTTTCATGACCAGCCTACATTCATGATTGACGGGGTTGTGCATTACTGCGTGGCGAATATGCCCGGTGCTGTCCCAAAGACGAGTACCTCGGCTCTCACGAACGCGACTCTTCCCTACGTTCAGGAGCTAGCGAAAGACGGTATTGTTGCAGCTCTTGGGCGCAATCAATATTTGGCGGAAGGGGTGAATACTTGGGATGGGTATTGTACCAACCGCCTGGTTGCCAAAGCGTCTCAACATGAGTTTCGACCACTTCCTTCTCTTCTTGAGACACTACCCTCGTCTGGATATGAGGCGGAGACCGACTGAGCACTCTTATTTTTTAATTGAAGCGATGGCCAACGTGCCATTTTGACTTGAGCTGCAATGCTGAAGAGGGAGGAATGAAATGCAGAAGAAAATAGCGGTGCTTCTCTCTACGGTGGCCTTGTTTGCAGTACAGGCTGGCTGTCATTCAAGTACGACCTCACGCTTAGGTTTGCCAGAACTGAAGACCGTCGAGCAAGTGAACCTGAGTCAGTACACGGGGACTTGGTACGAGATCGCTCATTTCCCCCAGAGGTTTCAAAAGAACTGTTTTGGAACAACGGCAACCTATGAATCACGGCCAGATGGTTGGCTGAATGTGGTGAACCTATGTCATAAGGGGAGCCTTGATGGCCCTGTTGACGAAGCGCGAGGTTACGCAAAGGTTGTCGATCAGAGTTCGAACTCCAAGCTGAAAGTTAGCTTTTTCCGACCGTTTTGGGGTGATTA
>JAKVCH010000648.1 GCA_022447485.1 Polyangiaceae bacterium
GCCGCCGCATAGCGCAATTGCTCCAATGCTGCCTCGTCTGCCTTCAAGCGTAACTCAACCATGACTTTTGCTAGTTGGGCATCTTGAGCAACTAGCTGGGCCCCCGACTGGGCCTCCAAGTCACGCCCAGTCAGACTATTCAACCAATCCTGACTCCCCTCATCTTGGCAAGGCAAAATCGCCGGAAGCCTTTGAATTGACTGAGGCTGGTACATGGCGAGAGGTCGTACTTCGAGCTCTATCTCATCGGATAAAGCCTCGGCGGATTGTTGTGGCCCCAACCATAAACTCAGCTCCGGTGGCAAAGAGTCCCAGTACAAAGCCCACCCCTCCGACTCCCGATAATCCAACAGCGCCCCTTCTATGTGTCGACCCACCAACCAAAGAAAATGGCTCTCAGCGCGAAATGGATATTCGTTATGGGCGAAGTTCCGAGCTCTTGCCCACCCCGAAGCCAACGCTAAATCGTCTACGCCGTGTTTTTGAGCACTCGACAGGAACCTTTTTCGACGCTCGACAAAGACTCGATTCGAGCTTCGAGGGCAACTGGTCGGAGAAGGCAGCGGCAACGTGAACACCATCGTCGTCTTTTAACACACGCCCGACTCTTCGCAGAACCTATTCCGGCTCTCTGCATTGACCACGGTCCATGATAGAGTCCTCCTGCCCCCCAACATGGCTGATCATGCACGCCCCTCACCACGCTCCGGCAGGCCGACTCACCTCACCGTACCCGACTTGGGCGTCGGCGCTGGGCTGCGCGTACCACACTATCGCCACGTATTGGAGAATGAGCCGTCGGTAGGCTTCTTCGAAATCATCAGCGAAAACTTTATGGGCCCCGGTGGAAAGCCGCAAAAACGGCTCGGTGAATTTATTGAGCGCTTCCCCATAATTCTACACGGCGTCTCCTTAAGCATTGGCGCTCCCGAAGAGCCAGATCGAGACTACCTTCGAGCCCTAAAAAAACTTGTGCGCCAGGTGCAGCCACCTTGGGTCAGCGACCACTTTTGCTGGTGTGGTACCGGTGGGGCTCATCTCCACGACCTTCTCCCTCTTGCCTATACAGACGAAGTCATCGAGCGTATCGCTCGACGCGCTCGACAGATACAAGACTATCTTGAGGTTCCCTTCGGTTTGGAAAACACCTCGAGTTATCTGACTTATCGACGTAGTCAGTACACTGAATGGGAGTTTATTCGTGAGGTCTGTGAGCGCGCAGACTGTGGCCTGATGTTCGACGTGAATAATGTCTTCGTCTCCGCCTACAATCATGGTTTCGACCCCATTGAGTTCGTCAGAAATGTACCCCATGAGCGGATCCTTCAAATCCATCTTGCTGGCCATACAAACTTTGGTGACTACATCATCGACACCCACGTCGGGCCGCCGCTACCGGAAGTCTTGGCACTCTATCAAGAGACGATTCGTCTCTGCGGGCCGGTATCAACCCTTTTGGAGTGGGATGACAGAATCCCACCTTTTGAGCGTCTACAAGAGGAGGTGGACAAAATATTCTTGGCCCGAGAAGAGGCGCTAACAGCAAACTATCCCGCGCTCCAATCCCTCACTCTCCGCCGGAAACAGCCCCCCACCGAGTCATCGGGAGGCAGCGGGGTCCAAGGGGAGCAAGGCGGCGCTCATCAAAGTGACAATGAATTGCCCCATGCCGAGCAATTAGCCGCCGAGAGAACAGTGAAATGACTCACTCATCCTCTCCTCCAGACTCCACCGAGGTCGAATCAGCCGAGGCAAAGTTGGTCGAAGCCGAGTCAGCCGAGGCCGAGTCAGCTGCCCATGAAGTCACGGATACCACGACTATCGCTCGCTTCAGTCGTAGGGTCGATCCCACGCCCAGCCCCCCAGGGTCCCCCGCCGAGCTAGCCCAACAAGTGCCGAAAGAAGGGTCATCTTTCTCTGAATTACAAGAGTGGGTCACAGCCCTCTTACGATCTCCCAGAAACGTCACTCAGACGGAATCCCTGGCCCAAGCCCTCGAACTTCACTTTTGTGGCAA
>JAKVCH010000649.1 GCA_022447485.1 Polyangiaceae bacterium
GCGGGACGGAGCTGTCGACTTCCCGGGACCAAGCGTCGATGCCTCCTTCAAGATTGTAGAGCTTGGTGAAACCTTGATTGAGGAGCTGTTCAGCAGCTCGCATACTACGGTGCCCGTGGTGACATTGGAGGACAATCGGCGTGCCCTTGGGTAGCTCCAAAATTTCCTCCATTTTGGCTTCATCCATGAGCTCGGCGCCCTCAATGCGGGCAGTATTCCACTCATCGATTCGGCGGACATCAATCAGCCTGAATTCTTTCTTCTCGTCGACCCAGGCCTTGAGTTCAGCCACGCTCAGGCGAGTGATGCCCGCGGGCTCATTGGGGTTGTCGATCTTAAACGCAGCGCCTTGGGGCGTTTCAACGAAATCAATCTTCAGCCCATTGGCACGGGTTGCTGTCAGTCTGTCCATAAAGACTCGAATCGGAGCTTTTTTGCCGTTGCAGAGCACCGCGGCGCCAATGCCTTCCTTCGGTTCCGGGCCGAGAGAAAGGCCCGCCTGAAATTGGCGATCGACCTCGAGAAGAACCACTTCGCCCGAGTCGCCAAGAAATCCCTCGAGGGCTTCTTGGGACTTCGAGGTGAGATGAACTTCTGGCGGCGTTGCTGGGCTTGCCTGTATACCCAACGCCTCCGCTAATTGTCCGTCCTGGTAAAGTTGCTCGATGATATCGGCGCCGCCAAGAAACTTACCCTTCACGTAGAGCTGCGGAATGGTGGGCCACGAAGAAAACTCTTTGATACCTTCCCGGACCTCTGGGTGGGCAATGACATCCACGCTGGCGTAATTTTTACCGAGCAGGGCGTCTAATATCTCGGTTGTTTTTGCGCTGAAACCGCAAGCCGGCGCGACCGGAGTTCCCTTCATGAAGAGGAGAATTTCATTGCTATCGACGGCTGATTGAATCATGGCTCGAACTCGCTCTTCCATAGCCGGTATCTGCCATGTCCTCTGCTTTTGGCCAAGCGGGAAGGCTTTTTCTTGTTTTCTCTGGGCTTTGGGTTCCGCTGTCGGTGCAGCTCGCGCTGATTTGCTGAAAAATGCGAGGGAATTCGATATTTTCCAGCTTCAAAATTTGTCAGCCGGCTCGAAAACAGCCAACTTCAGCCCCCCTCGGTTCACTCCGTGGTCAGGCCTCCCATGACCGATACAAAATCTCAGCTTACTCAGATTGCCCGAAATCGCATCCTTGTCATCGATGGCGCGATGGGGACGAATATTCAGCAATATGGTCTGCAAGAAGCGGACTATCGCGGCGACAGCTTTGGCGATGCAGCAAAAGATCTGAAAGGCAATAATGAACTCTTGAGTCTGACTCGTCCTCAAATCATCACGGAGATTCATGAGCGCTTTTTGGCGGCTGGCGCCGATATCATCGAGACGAATACCTTCAATGCGAATAGTATCTCTCAAGCGGATTACGACCTCCAAAGTGCGGTCTATGAATTAAACCTGGCCTCAGCTCGCGTGGCGAAGGCGGCTGCGGTTAAGTACAGCGAAAAGACGCCGGATCGGCCTCGATTTGTTGCCGGGGCGCTGGGACCGCTGAATCGAACTCTCAGTCTTTCTCCAGACGTGAACGACCCTGGTTACCGAGCGGTTTCCTTCGAAGAGGTGAAGAGCGCCTATGCGGAACAGGTGCGAGCCTTGATCGAAGGCGGGGTCGATATCCTGATCGCTGAAACTGTCTTCGACACCTTAAACCTCAAGGTAGCTTTGCAAGCCATTGAAGATGTTCAGGCTGAGTTGGGTAAAGAGCTGCCCTTAATGATCAGCGTTACTTTTTCCGATAAGAGTGGTCGTACTCTGAGCGGGCAAACCGTTGAGGCCTTTTGGGACTCGGTGGCTCATGCCCGACCCGTAAGTGTTGGCGCGAATTGCGGCTTGGGTGCTACGGATATGCGTCCTTATATTGCCGAGCTTGCGGCCCTCGCACCGACGCTTGTGACAAGCTACCCGAATGCTGGTTTGCCTAACCCACTAGCGCCGACTGGATATGATG
>JAKVCH010000065.1 GCA_022447485.1 Polyangiaceae bacterium
ATTATGAAGTGATCGGAGCGCCAGCATTTGGCCTATTGAGCTGCCTATCGCCAGGGAAACCACAACAGCTACTGCTCGTTACCGTGGACGACCCCGAAAAACTTCCCAACAGAAAAGAACTCCAGCGCGATCAAAAGCTCAGACGAGCCATCGCCGACGCGGCTTCCCTCGGCCCCAGAAGAAACGCCTAAAGAAGACTCAATATTGAGCGTGAAAAGCTCAAAAACGCAGCTAGAAGAACAATCGCTGCCAAAACTCCCTCGGGATAAATGCGACGACGGTCCTTGAGTTCTTTCATCCGCAGTCGTCCCAACGCTGTCCAAGCTGCGCCAGCAAGTGCACCGCCCAGATGACCGGCAAAACTAATTCCCGGAAGAAGGGAAAAAGCAACGATAAAAAGTAAGTTCGCGAGCAGCATCCGCTTCCAACGTTGAGCAACAGATGGGGGTAATAATTGAGGGCGACCAAAGGCCAACATGAGTTGCGAACCGAAAAGGCCAAAAATAGCTCCGGAAGCCCCGATCACTGCACCCTGGGAAAAATAGACGCAAAAAACGCCACTCCCCAGAAGTGAGACTAGATAGATTGAACAGAGGCGCCAGGGTCCAATCAACTTCTCCAAAGAACTCCCGAGCACCCACAAGGCGGCGACATTCATACCGAGGTGAATCAAGTCGCCATGAAGCAGGCCATAGCTAAAGAGTCGAAAATACTCTCCTTGCCGAACAAGAGGCCCAACCAGGACTCCTGCTTCGATTGCTGCTTCTGCAGGCAACCTCGACTGAAGGAGAAAACCCAAAATTAAAGTAAGCGCTAGACCTACCGTCGCAACGGGTAGTCGCTGAGAAAGCTCCGCCTGGAGAGTCAACGCTTCCTTCTCGGCCTGGCGATCTTCTCGTTCAAACCCCGCCAACTTCTCTTGCTCTTGGGCGTTCGCAACGCGCAGGTTACGTAGTCCCTGGACGAGCGGGTCGGACCTGAGCAGAGGCCCAAAAAAGCTCCTTACTTCTCCCGAGTCGCTGAGGTGAATCAAGCGAACCAAACGCCGTGGCGCTACTGGCTTTGCTTCCTCCAGCTCTTTTTGCTCGGCAGAGCCGCCGCCAAGAAGAACCAATGCTCCTCCACGCTCTGAAATCGCCTGGCTAGTACGACGAAGGGCAGCAGCTTGCTGCGGACTAGCGCTTTGATTCAAAAATAAGATCGCAACTCCGCCATCAGGCAGAGCTAACTCTGCATGTCGCTCCCCCATACGAAGTAGGCGCGGCCGCTGAGCCGGAGGCGCATCGAGCAAAAGTGAATGGACAACGTCCTGCAACGAAAGGTCAGGATATCTGGGTAGCATTGGTACGAACGGATGCTGGCAGGTTGATTTTAGTTGAGCAAGGGAGAATCGCATCACCAGAATTCTCTCAAGCCTAAGGCCGACGAGCCGCTCCTCATCAGAGATACCATGGTCTCCCTCTCCTCCGTTCTACCTGTACCAGTCGCCCCCAGGCTCTATCCAGCGACAGTCTCGGCAATTGACCTGCAAAACATCCATCTTTTTCAGGGTGCAGACAGCCGTGAACTTGCCTGTATCTTGGAAGGTTGTCCGATTTTAAATCTGGCCGCTGATGAAATTCTGATCGCCCCAGAGCAGCAGGAGCGCAGTCTCTATATCCTGCTCCAAGGAGAACTCAGCGTGCATATCGGTTCAGCCACCTCCGACAAGGTGGCCGTGATTCAGGAAGGTGAGTGTGTTGGAGAAATGAGCCTCATCGATAGTCAACCCAAAAGTGCCTACGTGCGTACGCGCGCAGCAAGTCAAATTCTAAAAATTGACGAATCTACTTTTTGGGAGTTACTCGGGATTTCCCATGCGACAACCCTGAACTTACTGAGTCTCATGGCGCAGCGACTGCGTGGTAATAATGAGGCCGTTCGTGAAAGTCGGAAGCGACAGGCTGAATACAAGAAGAACGCTGCCTTGGATGGACTCACCGGCTTGTTTAATCGTCGCCGTCTCGACGAGGTCCTTCCACGCTACCTGGCTCGAACAGAGTATACCCAGGGGCACCTTGCGCTACTCATGGTTGATATCGACCACTTTAAATCCTGGAATGACCGATTTGGACATCAGGCGGGAGACCTGGTGTTAGGGCAAGTGGCAAAGGCTCTCCGGCGTCACTGTCGACCGGGCGATTTCGTCGCTCGCTACGGAGGAGAAGAATTTTGCGTCGTTCTGCCAGGGGCGACAGGTCAAGCTGCCGTGGTTGTTGCCGAACGTCTACGTCGCGCCATCGAAGAGTTGCGGCTCTGGGCCGAAGACGAAAGCGCTCTTCCAACAGTCACAATTTCCTTGGGAGCCGCAGAGCATCGCAGGGGAGAGAAAATGTCGGACTTGATCAATCGAGCTGACCAGAGCCTCTACCTCGCCAAAGAGCACGGGCGAAACCAAGTAAAAATGATTTCGGAGTTAGCTGCCCCGGAATTCATGCTCAAGGAGACATGACCATTCAGCCACTCCGACTTCCCTCCATGAAGATATTACTGATCAGCAATATCTTTCCACCTGAGGTCTGGGGTGGTTACGAGTTGCTCGCCGAAGATATAGCTCTCCAGCTTCGAGAAGCGGGGCATGATGTGCGCGTCCTCACCTCTGAGGCGAGTCAAAACGACCCAAGACCTTGGGTCGAAAGAAGCCTGGAACTTACCTACCCTTTTCAGAACCGCGGCCGCGAGCCCCGTTTTCGACATCTCTACCTTGCTCGACAGCACCGCCTTGCTCTTCAGAAGACGCTCGAGGAATTCCCGGCGCATGTCGCGTTGATCTTTTCCCTGAGGCGCTTAGGAGTTCACTTAGCTCATGCGTTGCAAGCCAGAGAACTACCTTGTGTTTACTGTCTGAATGATCTCTGGCCTCTCGACTTCACGCCGAATTTTTCTTCTTTTCTCGCAAGGAGGAAACCTTCTCAAAGCTCAACGCCATCCTTACCCAAGGTCGGAAAGCTCCGCCGCACTCTTCAATACCTACGACCGCAGGAGTTCCTTTGGCCCAAGCCTGGGATCCGGCGAGCTATTATTGTCAGCCAGTTTTTAGCCTCACGCCTCAAGACTGGAGGACTCGTCATCAGAGCTCCGCGTATTTGCTATCAAGGTATCCGTGTCGCTGAATTTACGAAACGAGCGGGCGGCAACCCCAATGCCGATGATTCTGCGCTTAGTCCCCCAAAGAAAAGGGGCTCAGAAGCCCACCGAAAGCAAAAGCCCCTTCGCCTATTGAGCTGCGGAAGAATCCATCCATCGAAAGGCATCGAGTTCTGTTTATCAACCCTACAGAAGCTCCATGCCCAAAACTATTCTGCGAGACTCACCATCATCGGTACAGGCTCTGCTGCCTATCTCCGAGAGTTGGCTGACCTCTCTGTCAACCTTGGCATCAGCCAAAGCGTTGACTTTCTCGGAGCTATGCCCCGCAGGGACCTGGCAAAGCAATACGCACGCCATGATGTATTTATTTTCGCTCCGCGGTGGGAAGAGCCCCTCGGACTCACTTACTTAGAGGCCTTCGCCTGCTCGCTGCCCGTCGTAGCTCGACCAACAGGAGGCTCGAGGGAACTGCTCCTTCATCGACACAATAGCCTCATCGCGCGAAATTCACCGGAAGCCGCCAGGCAGATTCGAGAGCTACAAGTCCGGCCCCTTGTCCGTCGCCGACTGATCGCTGGTGGTCACGCAACACTCCAAGACACCGCCAACCTAAACAACTACGCGACAGCGATTGAAGAAGAATTGAGAAAAGCACAGTCCGACCACTTGGCCGAACGTGAAAACCATTGGAATCCCTAGGAATTGAGGGTTCTTGTTCTGCCTAAATTCTCCGATATTATGCTGCGGTTGGACACGCTACCTGATATCGAATCTGTAGACAGTTACCTCACGACCGAGGTGCCTCCCCAAGAGCTTCAAGCACGGCGGGACCGTTGGTCGAAAGAGGCTACGTTTCCGTGGAGTCAGCGCCTCTTTTTGGGAGCAGCTCTCTTTTCGTTGGCGCTCATAACAATCAACAGTGCCTGGGCCAATGACCCCGTCGTGATTGCCCTGAATGTAGCCGGGGTTTCATCACTATTCGGCCTGACCTTATTGAATATCACTTTAGGCGAAACAGTTAGCCTGCATTGCATTCAATGCGCGTCGCTCATCATCTGGGGGGCTTCTTCGAGCCAATTTATACTGAGTGGATTAGCCCTTTGGCTGATTGTCTGTCAGGGCAACCAACGTCAAAGAACGTGGCTCACCTTTTTAGTCTTCGCCGAGACATTACTTTTCTTTGCGGCTCTTTTACCCGGAGGTATCTTCCAGGCACCTCGAGAGCAAATTGATGCCAGTCTTGATGCCTTTTTCAGCAGCAGCCTTGATGCATCCTTGCCGCTCCTTCTTGTAGCCTTAATCGTCGCGGAAAGTTATCGACTGCAACGCCGCGTCGACGCTCTCAACGCCGCTGTAGAAAACTTAGAGACTCGAAAAAAATCCCTCGAAGAACAATATTTTCTCCAAGCTCGCCGGGCGGGGTTGCGTCAGCTCTTGCCCGCCATTTCTCACTCGCTCAATAACCTGTTCAGCGTCATTACGGGCACAAGCGGCGTATTGAGAAGCGCTCGTGCTCAACCCGAAGCTATCAATGAGGCCATCTTTGACCTCGAAATCGCCAGCCGCCAAGGGCGGAGCCTCGTTCAGCGCCTCCTGAACTGGAGCCAATATGGGGACGAGCAGGAAAAAAGCGTCGAAGTAACTCAATTACTTGAAGAGAGGTTGCCTGTCTTCATGCAGATTCTCGGAGAAAAGTTTGAGGTAAAGCTCAGAGCACCAAAAAAGAAGATTCACCTCGATCTTGCTCCCGCTATTTTTGAACAGGCGGTGCTGACCAGCATCGCCCTCTTTAGCACGAGCAATCCGGAGGGCGGACAATTCCAGCTCCTCCTCGACTCTAGAAAAAAGCGCGTAAAGGGGAAAAATGAAACCTGGGTCACGCAGCTACAATTTTCTCACCTTCATCAATCAGGGGTGCGCCCAGCGCTCAATGTACAACGGGAGGAATCGAGAGGAATACCTTCATCAACCCAACCCAGCTCAGAGATTCAGGAACTGCACGCCGCGCTCGAAGCCTTAATGGAGTCTTCCGCCGGAATATTTCACTTCGATCAACACGACGAGATGGCACAAGTGTTGACCCTGGAATGGCCCCAAAGTCGCCCTCCTCTCCCCATCGATTCGAACACAGAGGCGACCCAATCGCCCCAAGAAGAACGTAGCCAAGTCTTAATTGTCGAAGACAACGATCTTGTACGACGTTCCACAGAGCGACTGCTCCGCAGCCATGGCTATCAAGTCACCACGGCCCATCATGCATTAGAGGCTCTCGCTATTCTCGATCGCGGTACAGTTTTTGATGCTCTGATTGTCGACCAAGTCATGCCGAGCATGAAGGGCGATAATATGATTAGCGCCCTTCGAGCCCGAGGGGATAAGACGCCTATTCTTCTCCTCTCAGGAGAGTACTTTTCGCCCAGTACCCTCGAGGTCCCCCTCGACACTCGCACAAGCTTCTTGGCAAAACCCGTCGAAACCAATCAGTTGCTATCGACACTCAAGACAATCATCGAAGAATCGAGGCAGCCTAGCCAAGAAGAGCTAAAATCTGCCGAGAGCAGAAAACAGGCCTGAGCAAAAAGGGCTGACGTTGCGGTAGTACACCCGAGGCAAATCGTGCTAGGTGCCGCTCCGTGTGGCCAATTATTTTTGAAAGCGGCACCTTTCAGCTCGGTAGCTACGGCGTCATCTTAGTGCTCGCGGTCTTTGCGGCTCTCTGGGTATCCAGTCGCCTCGGTAAGAGAGATGGTCTGCCCACTGGTCCGATGATTGATATTGGGGTAATTTCGCTCTTCGCCGGAATCATTGGCTCAAAATCTTTAGGTATTTTGGTTTCTCTGGCGAACGGTATTCCGCTTGAGTGGAGCGAGCTCCGGAATGCCGGTGCCGTTCATGGTGGATTACTGGCGGGGATCGCGTCCTTACTCTTTCTCTTGCGTCGCTTTCAACTACCATTTCGCGGCGTAGTCGACGCCTTCGCTCCTGCGATTGCCCTCGGCCAAGCGATAGGACGGGTGGGTTGTCTGATGGCTGGCTGTTGCTTTGGAGAAGAAACCGAACTTCCCTGGGCCGTCAGTTACACCCAAGGAGCCGCCTTTACCCTGGGCGGAGCGCCGCTTCATACCCATGTTCATCCCGTGCAGCTCTACGATGCCGGTGCCCATATTTTTCTCTTTCTCGTTCTGGGCATCATGCATCGCAAAAGCATCCTTCGCGGCAAGCTCTTTGGGCTCTGGTGCATCTTGGAAGGCTTCACTCGAATCATCGTTGAAAGTTATCGAGGAGACCTAGGGCGCGGTATTTGGTGGGGTATCGATTGGCTGAGCACAGGTCGATTGACGGCGCTGTCGATTATTCTCATCGGCCTTCTCTTCTTGGGATTGAGCTCCAATATAGCTCCCCTGCCCCCTTTGAAAGTCGAAAAGGAATAGACAGGAAAACCATCGCTCTTTCGACAGGCAGAGCCAGAAAAAACGAAAAGTAAAATCCTCAAGAAAAGGCTGTGACGACCTCGACGCACTCACTGCTTCTCGCTCTACTAGCTCGTGCTCAAGCAACTCCATGCGCGGCTTCAACACGCCCCTCCAGTACAAGTCGGTCTTTATGCAGGGCTGAGCGCTTTCGCGGCCTACTTTGCTATGTACGGTTTTAGAAAACCCTACTTAGCCGCCACCTACCCGGGCGACGGTCCATTCGTGAGTGAGTTAACACTGAAAACCACACTGATCCTTAGTCAGTTGGTTGGCTATGGCGCTTCTAAATATTTGGGCAGTCAGGTCCTCCCCACACTCGAAAGACACGCTCGCCCCCTTGCTCTTTTCGCTCTCGTTGGCATTTCTTGGCTCAGCTTACTCGTTTTTGCCTTCTCGTCGCCAATCGTCCAAGCAGTCTGTCTCTTCATCAACGGTCTGGGTCTCGGCATGGTCTGGGGCCTCGTCGTCTCTTACTTGGAGGGACGTCGCTCATCCGAGGTGCTCCTGGCCATGCTCTCGTGTTCATTTATTCTCGCGAGCGGCGCCGTGAAAGACTTAGGGCGCTACCTCATGCAACAATTAGAGGTGCCGGCCTCATGGATGCCCGTTGCAACAGGTGCCTGCTTTATCTTACCTTTTATCGCAGCGGTCTCGCTCCTCCACCAAGTACCCGAGCCGTCAAAAGAAGACAGAATCACGCGGTCGCCCCGTAGCACAATGAACCCTCAAGAAAGGTGGTCCTACATCAAGCGACATGGCCTACCTCTAGTACTACTGCTCGGTTGTTATCTATTTCTTACAGCCTATCGAGACTATCGAGATAATTATGGCGTGGAGATATTTGCGGGTCTCGGCTACCAGGAAGAGCCGACTCTTTTCTTGAAGACAGAATTGCCTGTCGCACTCCTTATCTTGGGCTCACTCGCCCTGCTCGCAGCGATCCGCAATAACTCAAAGGCTCTTATTGCAGTATTCGCACTCATGTCTCTTGGGCTACTTCTTCTGCCCCTCTCGTCCTATTTATACGAGCATCAACAGATATCAGGCCTCACTTGGATGATGTTGACTGGGGTCGGCAGCTACTTCGCCTACGTACCCTTTGGTTCTGTTCTTTTCGATCGCTGGATGGCCTTCAGCCGAAGCGCGGGAACCGCAGTATTTGGCATCTACTTGGCAGATGCCATTGGTTATACAGGGTCAGTCGGCGTGCAGCTCTATGCCGATTTAAGGAGCGAGGGTGTCCAGCGCCTTGAATTCTTTCGAGAATTCACCCTCGTCTTCGGCTGGCTCGGTGCTGGGCTCTTCGTCCTAGCGGGGGCACTCATCGTCACACAAACGCCTCTGCGCAACCGCAGCGCCCAGTAGAAGCCTAGCTAGAGCCTTCGCCTTTTCAGTTTTAGTCAACCAAGTACCTTATTTTTTATGAGTGGGGCGAAACAGAAATTGATGATTCACAGTAGCCAACGAAGTAAAAATAGACTGGAGGCCTTTCCAAGTGGTTGGTTTGTTCTCTGCTTTTCCGAGGAACTAGAGAGGGGCGCCATACTCAAACGCCAATTCATGGGTCAAGATATTGTCGCCTTCCGGACGGCCTCAGGTCAGGCAGTCGTGAGTGACGCGTTTTGTCCTCATATGGGAGCGCATTTTGCTCACGGAGGAAGGGTGGAAGGAGAGACAATCCGCTGCCCTTTTCATGGTTTTTGCTTCGATGCACAAGGGAGCTGTACCAAGACAGGCTACGGCACCAAACCGCCACCGAATGCTCGATTGCGCATCTGGGAAACCGAAGAATTCAACGGCATCCTTTTAGTCTGGCACCATGCCAACGGGAGAAGAAGCGATTGGAAAGTCCCAGCTCTCGAAGATCATGGCTGGTCCAAATTGAGCTACTATTCTTGGAAGATTCGAGCCAACCCCTATGACACCGCAGAAAACGCCGTTGACATTGGCCACTTTGCCACCGTCCACGGCTATCAGGATGTCTCTTCAATGAACGACTTGAATTTAGATGGCCCGCTTCTCACGGCCACCTACGGAATGTCTCGCGATGGCGGAGCCTTTCGGCAAAAAAATCGGATCAAAACAAAGTTCAAGATCACGAAATGGGGCTTGGGCTATTCAGCCGTTGAGGTGTACGTCGAGGAGTTTGGATTACTCTCCCGTCATTTTGTTTTTGGTACAGCCATCAACCAGGACGAAATTGACATGAAAATTGCGGTGAGCATTTTTAAAATTGCCCATCCATCGGCGATTCACCCCCTCTTGGCACTCATACCCCATCAATTACTGCGAAAAATAGTTCAGCGAGCTTCGCTCAAGGCCTACAAGACTGATGTAAGTCAGGATTTCGAGATTTGGACGAATAAAACCAAAATCGAAAATCCAGCTTTAGCGAAGGGCGACGGACCAATTCCAGCATTTCGGCGCTGGACAAAACAATTTGATCCTCGATTTGAGGTTGAGAAGAAAAAAGGCCCCTGCCTCTCACCCTCTGCCCCAGGCATTGATTCTTCTCAAGTTGCGATTAGCCAAGGCTCTCTTACCCCGCCCGAACAGCAAATTTCTGCGTCCGAGGACTATCAACGCCCGGCACCCAATACGTCCGCGACATCAACCAGAAGATAAAGAGCAAAGACACGAGACCTGAACTCTAATTCTTGCGCGTAAAAGACAAGGCCGTAGGGAATCGACGGGAAAGATGCTAGCTCCAGGGTCGTCCACCTAGGCGCAGCCTCAGTCTGATCATGACTCACCCCCCAGAATTTCCTTTAGAGCCCAAAAACTTCCCCCATCCCGATGAACTGAACGCAGATTGGCTCCTCGAGAAGTTCCTCGGCTACGCTGAGGCTCAGGGGCTCAGCCTCTACCCTGCCCAAGAAGAGGCTCTTTTAGAGATCACATCCGAGAATAATGTCATTCTCAATACCCCAACCGGATCAGGCAAATCGCTTGTTGCATTAGCTGCCTGCTTCGTCGCTCTCGCCTATGGCGAAAATGCCTACTACACTGCTCCGATCAAGGCCTTAGTCAGCGAAAAATTTCTCTCCTTATGCAGAGTCTTCGGCCCACAAAATGTCGGAATGATGACTGGTGATGCAAGTGTCAACCCCACAGCTCCCATCATTTGCTGCACTGCAGAAATACTCAGCAACCGTGCTTTAAGAGAGGGTAGGAAAGCCGATATCCGCTGGGTCATCATGGACGAGTTCCACTACTACTCAGACCGTGATCGAGGAGTTGCTTGGCAGGTACCACTCCTCACTCTTCCCCAATGTCGGTTTTTGCTCATGAGCGCGACATTAGGAAAGACAGAGACTTTTGAGACCCAGCTCAAAGCGCTAACAGGCGCTGAAACCACATTAGTCCAATCGACAGAGCGGCCCGTGCCTCTCGACTGGACCTACAGTGAAACCCCTCTCCAAAGCACAATTAGTGAACTCGCCGATGCAGGAAAGTCACCGATCTACGTCGTCCACTTTTCCCAGCGCGCAGCCTCAGAGCAAGCTCAACGGCTCACGAGCCTTAACTTCCTCACGAAAGAGCAAAAGCTTGTCTTGAAAGACGAGCTCAAAGGCTTTCAATTCGACAGCCCCTTTGGCAAAGAGCTCAAGCGTTTCATCCCCCATGGAATTGGTGTTCATCATGCCGGGATGCTCCCGAAGTACAGACTACTCGTGGAGAAGCTGGCACAAAAAGGGCTCCTCAAGATAATCTGCGGGACAGACACTCTGGGTGTCGGCGTAAACATCCCGCTACGCTCGGTTCTTTTTACTCAGCTCTGCAAATACGACGGCTCTGGAACAGGAATCCTTTCCGTACGGGACTTTCAGCAAATTGCTGGTCGAGCAGGACGTCGTGGTTATGACTCACAAGGTTCTATTATTGTTCAGGCGCCCGAACATATTATTGAGAATCAACTGGCAAAGACCAAAGCCGCGGGCGACGCGAAAAAGCTAAGAAAGCTGCGCCCCAAAAAGCCCCCGGAAAGAGGCTATGCTGCCTGGGACGCTAAGACCATGGAGAAACTCCGGGACTCGAGCCCTGAAGCCCTAGTCTCTCGCTTTCAGGTGTCGAGCGGAATGTTGCTCAACGTGCTCAGTCGAGGCCCGAACGGCTGTCAGGCCATGAAGCAACTGATTCGCGATAGTTTCGAGACAAATCGACAGAAGCGCTCCCTTGGTAAGAGCGCCTTTTCTCTATTTCGAGCGCTCTACGAGGCAGAAATTGTCGAATTGAGTCAGGGAAGCGTTCGCGTCAACGCCGACCTGCAAGAAGACTTTTCTCTTCACCATGCTCTCTCTCTTTACGCCGTTGAAGTCATCGATAGTCTCGATAAAGAGTCGACGAATTACGCCCTCTCTTTACTGACCGTCATCGAGGCAATCGTTGAAACTCCAGGCGTCATTCTCCTCAGACAAACCGATGCCCTCAAAACCAAACTCATGACTGAGATGAAGCAAGAGGGTGTCGAGTATGAAGAACGAATGGAAGCTCTAGAAAAGGTGCGCCCGCCTCAGCCCGATAAAGAATTCCTCTGGGCAACCTTCGAGGAATTTTCAAAGCATCACCCTTGGGTTCTCGGCCATCGGGTAAACCCCAAATCAATTGCTCGGGATATGTATGAACAAGGTGAGTCATTTAACGGCTACATAAAAACCTACGGGCTGCAACGGGCCGAAGGGGTCTTGCTCCGTTACCTATCGGAGGTTTATCGGGCTCTGGAACATACGGTGGTCGATCAAGCCAAGACCGAA
>JAKVCH010000650.1 GCA_022447485.1 Polyangiaceae bacterium
CCTTCGACCTCTTCCCCAAAGAAGAGCGCTCGGATGCCCCTCATCTCGTTGCCACACAAGCCGCTCTGCAGCGAGTCGCGAAAGGTTCCGGCGAACACTTCATGTATCGTTCGCCTCTCTCTGTTGTTCATAAAACAGTGCTGCTCTTCACTTTAGCCATCAGCCTGTATGGCATCTATCTCGCCTACTGGGTGACTCGCAGATGGAACGAAGCTAGCGCCCCTGTGCCCCCACGCGTTGGCATCACGTCAGAGGAAAAGTATTTGTCTGAACTCATTGAGCTTGCCCAATCTGCCCTGGATCGAAAGGACTTCTCCCAGGCCCTGCGGTATGGAAAACAATCATTAATTGCGACAAGGGATTCTAGCGTCAGAGCAGAGGCGCTTTCTATTCTTGCCCAAGCACAGCTCGGTTTGGGTAAGTTGAGTGAAGCGAGCGAGCTGCTCGCTCGAGCACAGCAGGTTGACTCGAATCTCAAGATCGACTCGCGCGTGCTCGACGCTGTGCGTTATGCTCCGCCGCTTCCCAAGTCTTCAGGTGTTGGGTTTTGGGCGGTGCTAGCATTCCTTGTCGCCTCGCTGGCGATGTTTTTGATGAATATCTAACTCCAGATTCGGCGCTCGCCCTGCTCCCTTTGGTCGTTGCAATCCGGGTTCCTTCCCCATAGACAGGAGCCATGACGTTTCATGATATTATTGCAATTCTCTTGGTCTCTACCACGGTCGCTTGTGGCTCAACGCCTGCAACCCCTTCAACCCCACAGGCGTCACAAGCGACCTCCCAGCAGGCGACGAAGACGTCTGAGCCAGAAGTTGCGATGTCTCCTTACATGCCCCCGCAAGGGGAGCACGGCCCCTCTCATGTGAAAGGCTTCCCCAGCTACGCAGCTCACGAGGATGAGACCGTCGACGCGATCGGAGGCGCCTCCGATGAAGAGAGAGATGCATTCTGCAAGAGCTATTGCAGCGAAGAGCTCGGCTGGAGCTTAGCGGACTACAAGAAGTCGTCCCTCGCTAATTTCTTTCAGACGCCTGAATCCGTGAATGTGCGTTGCGACTTCTCTGCAGTTGAGAACGACATCGGAGGAGCAGAGCAGCACCTCGGTAACTGGATTATCAACCAGTGTAAGAAGCGAGACCGGTCCAAGTGTTATTGGAGCATCAACTACGCCCCTCCTCATCAGGGGCGGGTGGCTTGTGTCCGAGCTGTCTTTGCAGAGTAGAAAAGGGCGAATTGCATGCTCGTTTCTGTCGAGACAGGAGCCCTACTGCTCCCACTTGCGGATTGTCTGAGTGAAACCTGCGAGGTCATCCAGTAGAGCAAGGACCAGGTTGATTACGGTATTGTCGCTTCCTTGAGCGTTTGCCTAGATTATCTCACCATCCCCTCCCTCTCAAAGGCGCAGATGAAATAGTTTGTCTTCGTTGGTGGGGGCTGTTGCATGAGGAATAGTTGTCAGCAATCTTTTGGTTTTCCTAGGACTATGTTAGCTGTCTCCCATGATGAAGCTTTTAAGCGCTGAAGCGACTTGGGTGGTGCTGTTGGTTGCGACGATGTTTGCTGGCTGTTCGAGTGACGCGGGCTCTCGCGTCAACGAGACGAACTCAAATGACACGAACAATTCAATGAGCGAAAGCAGCGTTGAGGTAGAAGGCTCTAGCGATGCAACAAGGAACGACACGGGCGGTGACGGCGGAGGAATGGACGTTGCGCAAGTAGATGTCCGCGACGACATGGATCTCGCTGACGGCGACGATACCGAAGGCTGCCCCAGCCAAGCCCTCTCCTTGATCCTTCCCTTCGTGGGAGTCTTCGGAACAGGGGAGTACCCAGGCCCGTGCTCATTGACAATTGACGACGCATTCGAAGCCGTCTTTGAATATGAGGACGATTTGGTGGTGGGAGAGGAGTCGAACGGGGTGCCGTCGGACTATGTCCGCGGCGTAGACGGTCGATTGCTCGAAATCCCTGGACGGGCAGAAACCTTCGAGTGG
>JAKVCH010000651.1 GCA_022447485.1 Polyangiaceae bacterium
CACCTTGGGCCGTACCCGCTTGTTCTGAGGAGCCCTCCGATGCATCGTCGCTGGCTCCTTGCTCAGAGTCCTCGGGGATTTCGTTCTCGAAATTTGCCCCTGAGTCGACAATTTCGTCTTCCTCCTCGTTGGGATTACTGTTTGGGAGGGCTTGGCTGCCCGTCGCAGGCTGACTGCCCGTCGCAGGTTTTGCCTCTACATCGCTATCGTCGCCACCGACGACGCCTTGGTCTTTTTGATCGTTCTCGGAAACACCCACACTGCAGGCAAAAAGTGAAGCGAGAAGCACGGCGCCAAAAGAAACTCGAACACCGAATGATGCGCGGCGGTGGGAAGAGTGGTGTCGAGGTTGGGAGCCGGTTGGCGCGACAGGTGTTTTAGCTTTGATAGAAGAAAGAAAAGGCATGGAGGCACCATAGAATGTTTTTCCACTCTTCGGCAGTAGGCGTGGAAAACATTTAGTAAAAATAATTTACCAAATTCGGAAAGCGTCAATTTCTAAGAGCCTGCGGCTGGGCTCTTCAATCCTGGCTGGCTTTTCAATCCTGGCTTGGCTTTTCAATCCTGGCTTGGCTTTTCAATCCTGGCTGGGCTCTTCAATCCTGGCTGGGCTCTTCAATCCTGGCTGAGTTCTTCAATCTCAGCTTCTACCTTTTCCCAGTCGAGAAGTGCTTTCTCGAGAGCTGTTTCAATCTGGGCTTCTTGTGTACGTAAATTTTCCTGCTCGTCAGCTGGAGCGCTGACAAAGAAATCGGGTTCCGCGTAACGTGCGTGGATGGTTTCCTTGTCGGCCTCAAGCTTTTCAATCGCGGCCACGAGAGTATCTCGCTTTTTAGGAAGTGACTTGAGGCGATTGGCTCGTTTCTTCCTCTCTTCGCGGCTCAAGGAGAGCCCCCCTTGACCCTCGGTGCTTTGCGTTGCCGCTCCCTCTTTCAAGTCGTGCCCTCTTTGGTTGGAGGCGCCACTTTTCGCCTTGGCACTGTCCTCCTGAGCTCTCTCGGCTTTTCTGTCTTTTTCAGTTTTTAAGGCAACATTCGTATCGAGATGATCCGCCCCGTCCTTCGCCAGGTACTCCTGGAAATTTCCAGAAAAGTCAGTCATTCCTGTTCGCTTAAGCTCAATAATGCGGTTGGCGACCTGGGAAACGAACCATCGGTCATGACTCACGAATATCAACGTACCTTCGTAGGCTTGTAAGGCCGCGGCGAGCCCTTCAATCGCCTCGATGTCCAGGTGGTTCGTTGGTTCGTCGAGTAGCAGAAAATTAGGCTTTTCAGCCAAAAGACGGGCGAAAACTAAACGAGCAGCTTCGCCGCCGCTCAGCGCAGCAACCTTCTTATTCACCTCGTCTGCCGAAAAGAGCATGCGCCCCAGAATGCCGCGGACGACGCTTGTTGTCTCAGCGGGCACCGCGCCCCAAACGTAATCCAAGGGAGTCAGCTTGGGATCTGTCAGAAGGTCATGATGATCCTGTGCGAAGTAGCCCAGACGCACGTGGTGCCCCCAGATCAGGGAGCCAGTATCTGGAGCTAGTTGTTCGGCGATGATCTTTAAGAGAGTTGATTTACCGATACCGTTTTCGCCGATGACACCGATTTTTTCTCCACGCTGAACCCGAAAGTCGACCTGATTGAGTACCCGGTTGGTGCCGTAACTCTTGTTCAGCTCTTCGACGGTCACTACGTCTTTACCCGTGGGACGCTCTTGCTCAAACCGAAAGAGAGGTGAGCGTCGGCTTGAGACTTTCGCCTCGGGGACCTCCATCTTTTCTAATTGCTTCGCGCGACTTTGCGCTTGGCGAGCCTTCGTGGCTTTGGCCTTGAATCGTTCAACAAATGCCTTCTTTTCTGCGATGACCTTTTCGATACGGGCGGCTTCGGCATCGAGCTGGGTACTAGCCAGTGCTTTTGCTTTGATGAACTGCCCGTAATTTCCGGGGTAGTCGGTAATTGTACCGTAGTCGACGTCGAGCATGCGGGTCGCAATG
>JAKVCH010000652.1 GCA_022447485.1 Polyangiaceae bacterium
CATCGCAAAAGTTGCTCAATGCATTACAGACGTCCGGCATATTCAAATGGTGTGTTTGAATGAGATTTCGACGAGTCCTTCTTCGTTTTTCTATCAGTCTTCTTGAAGGCGCAAGAAGCCGCATGCGACCCAGCAACAGAAGACCTGGACGACTACACCTATGGCGTCACGGTCGGCTCTGTGATCGATTGCTCTTTACTTGATTCGACGGCGACAGAGAGCTGCAATGAGCCAATATCGCTCCTCGAAACCTGCACAGGTGGCTTAATTGCCGACTATGCAGTGATTCAAAACGCTGCTGCGTGCACGAACAGCCCCACCCTGACAGAGGAAACTTGGTTTGACGAGTTTGAGGGGCAGGCTTCTTTGGCCAATGCAGCTCCTGCATGCGGAGGGCTCGCTGCTTGCACAGAGCTCATCACCGTTCTCCTTGGAGGTTGAGAGCTTTTTGGCCTGCCACCTGTTCCTGTGATCGCCGCCCGGCTTGAGACTCGAGTCAGGGCTGCGAGACTGGCTGACTCCTAGTCCCGTTGGCGTTAATTTTCCCAAGCTTGCTGTCGATTGTGAGAATCAATCGTGGCCTTTTCTGGGTGTGGTTGATTCGAGTCGATCCACGACTACGCTGCGCAGGGAGGCGTTATGGTAAGTAAAAAGAAAGTATCCCGTAGTTCCGGTTCAACAGCGGCATCCAAGGGCTCAGCGACGAAAAAAGTGGCGAAGAAAGTAGCCACGAAAAAGACGTCCAGCAAAAAGGTTGCGTCAAAGAAGGCCCCTGCGAAGAAGGCTGCACAAAAGAAGGTGGCTGTAAAAGAACAGAGCGCTTCTCCTTTGCTGGGTAAGAAGGCGCCGAGTTTTCGTTTGCCCGACCAAAACGGAGCTATCGTTTCTTCCGCTTCGCTGAAAGGCGAGCCTTACGTCTTGTACTTTTATCCGAAGGATAACACGCCGGGATGCACGACGGAGGCTTGCGACTTTCGAGACAACATCGAGTCGTTTGAAGAGCTAGGAGTAAGAGTGATTGGGGTGAGCCCAGACTCCTCTGCGTCACACAGTAAATTCTCGGAGAAGCACGAGCTGCCGTTCACATTGTTGGCTGATACGGAGAAGACCTTATCCGAGGCCTATGGCGTCTGGGCTTTGAAAAAAAATTATGGTCGTGAATACATGGGCATCGTGCGTAGCACCTACCTGATTGGGAAAGACGGGAAGATTCAGGCGGCTTGGGAGAAAGTGCGAGTGAAAGAGCACGTGGCAGCTATTCTTGCTGAGGCCGAAAAGTGAAAGGAACTGTGCTCGTTCAACTGCGCGATCAAGGGAGCTTCCTTCGCCGCTTGGTGATCAACGTCTGCCTCATCTCCTCGTTTGCGTATTTCTTACCGGCATGTCAGCAGTCTGCTCAACGCAGCACAAAAGCGGCGGCGGAGCATATTGATTTTCTCGCCGACTTAGCTTCCCAGCAGCAGGGCTTGGTCCAGCAGGGGTTGCCTCAGGGAGCCAGTCTTCTTCAGGAGCTTTTTCGGGAAGCCGGTGCAGAAGAGCCGGATTATCAATCAGCTCAGCGCGAACTACGACGAGCTAGGTGGAGCACTCCGGCTCTGCAACAGGCGAAAACCGATTTTTACGTTTTGACTGATGCTACGGGAAAAATCCTTCGCAATAATTTAGAGCAAGACACGATGGCTGGTCAGGCGCTCTTCCAGTTTTATCCTGCCTTGAAAGGCGCCTCGAAAAGTCCCTTCGCTTTTGGGGTGGGTTCTATGAAAGACGCTCGGGGCGTGAAGGGGCGTGATGACGCCCAATGGATGGCGGCGAGTCCGATTTATCTTGATAAGAAGCTCGTTGGCCTGGTGGCGACTGGGTGGTCGTGGTCGACTTTTGCGGAGCGGCTCGAGTCAAAGTTACGGGCGGAGGTCTTGGAGCACTTGGAGCGCGGCGAAAATCTACCCTTACTTTACGTTTATATCGTCGATCATGGTCAGGTAT
>JAKVCH010000653.1 GCA_022447485.1 Polyangiaceae bacterium
GTGCTCGGGTTGAGGCCGACGGCATAGCGAATTCGCTCGGGACGACTCGAACAGCCTGATCCAGAAAAAAACCACACCAACACCAACAGACCGGCGATGCGCCGCTGCCAGGCAAAGCGATACTTCGACCTGGTTTGCCGCACGAGTTAAGCCAATACTTTCTGCAGGGCTTCAATGGCCCGGGTTGTCTCTTGGGAGGTGCCAACGCTGATGCGCAAGAATGTAGGCAGCCCCGGTAGAGGACGAACGATGACTCCTTCATCGAGAAGAGCGTCGTAGAGAGCCTCAGCATCACGGCCCATATCAGCGAGGACAAAATTCGTTTGGCTCGGATAAACGCGACGCGCAAGGGGCAGGAGAGCTTGAAAGAGTCGAGCTCTTTCCTGCTGATTCTGAGCGACAGCCCCACGCAAGTGCTCCTGATCTTCCAAAGCGGCAATCGCTGCTTCTTGGCTGGGGCCACCCACATTAAAAGGAGCTCTTAGACGGTGAATATAGTTGATCAACTCTGCCGGCCCCACACCGAAACCAACTCGTAAAGCTGCCATGCCGTAGGCTTTTGAAAAAGTCCGAAGAATGATCAAACGCTCACGCAGATGGCGCAACTCTAAGCCATTGGGATAATCGTCATTTTCTGCGTATTCGAAATAGGCTTCATCAAGAACGACAATCACCCAAGGCGGTACCTCGCGGAGAAACTTCTCGAGCGCCGGCCGGGGGACGTAAGAACCCGTCGGATTATTTGGGTTATCGAGGAGAAGAACCCGCGTATTCGGCTGCACGGCGGCCACCATCGCATCAAGATCATGCACCAGGTCGCCATTCGTTGGCACAGCGGTCCCCGGACAGTTATGAGCGGCCACCACAACCGGATACATGCTGAATGAAGGGCGTCCGAACACGACATGGTGCTCAGGAGTGCAAAAGGTTCGAATGATCAACTCGATGATTTCGTTGGAACCGTTGCCGTGAACAACCTCATCCACCCCAATATTTAAGAACTTGGCAATGGCATCGCGCAAACGAAACCCCGCTCCATCAGGATAGCGATGCACCTCGCTCAATGCCCGTTGAGCGGCTTGGAGCGCCTTAGGGCTCGGTCCTTGGGGGCTCTCATTCGACGCCAATTTGACGATGTCGCTGATTCCACGCTCACGAGCAAGCTCTTCTATCGCTTTCCCGGCTTGATAGGGGCGCAAGGCCTGAATACTGGGGCTGACCAAGTTTTCCATGGGGAGAGGAGCCTAGAGCACAACGAGCGAGTGGTCGAGGCTCGGTTTTAGTTGAGTCGGGGAGCCAACGCAGATACGGTCCGCCCCAATGAAAGCACTCCTCTCCGCTCAGACACTCGCCTTCTGCTTTGCTCTTTCGGCTTCTGCCCTCACTGCCTGTGACAAGAAGCCACCAACGGCCGAAAAAGACGGGGCATCTCCCGAGCTAGCTGACTCAGCTCAAGCCCTCGCCCCCGAGGGGACAACTCCCGCGGCAGCTGCGGATGGCTCAGCGAATACTCAAGACAGCCAAACAGACTCCGCCGCAGTCCCCAGTGCAGATTCTTCGACAAGCCCCGCTCTCGCTGGGCAGCAACCGAAGCACCCCCAGAGCCGAAGCTGGAGACCAAATTATTGAGTCCTGGTCGAGGACCGCGAAAAGAGTTGCGCTACAGCTTTCTGGCCAATAAGAAAAACTTGTTCAGCATTCAGAAGATTACCACCGCCAGCGTTAAGCAAAACGGTCAACAGATGCCCGGCAGCGGCATGCCAAGCACGGTAACGATGATCGGTGAAACGACCACAACCGCAGTGAAAGATGACGGGACCGCAGAGCGACAGACAAGCTTTTCGAGCGTTGTTCCCCAAGCTCCAGGCATGCCACCCCAGATGGTGAAACAAATGCGCGATGCGTTTAAAGCGGCATCGAATATTCGCCTCAAAGAAACCTTGGACGCGCGGGGAGAGGTC
>JAKVCH010000654.1 GCA_022447485.1 Polyangiaceae bacterium
TGGTCGATGAGCAAAAGGAAGCCCACCTGAGCTCGTTAGTCGGCACAGAGGTCGAGGTCTTGATCGAAGGTCGGAGCAAGACTGGTCATTGGACCGGGCGAAGCTATCGGAACGAGATTCTGCACCTCCAGAGCGATCTGCCCCCTGAGGTAAAGTCAGAAGAGCTTGCTCCTGGAGCCTTTGTCCAGGTGAGGGTTGTCGAGGCTTACAGAAACTCGCTTTCTGGAAAGGTCGAGAGGGTCGTGTCTGAGGCACCGAGCGTGTTGCGTTCATCTGGCCAGCTCCCAAGCGGCGATGCCTCCTCGAAGGGCATTGCGGTTCCGCCCGAAGCCAGCAAACCACCTGCCGCTGGGCGTCGCCTGCCAATGATGTTAGATTGAGGAGAAAGCATGAAGCTGGTTGTCAATGGTGAAGAAACCGAAGTGAGCGGCCCCTGTACTGTTGTCGACTTACTGAAGCAATTGGGGCTAAACGGACCAGTTGCCGTAGAATGCAATCGGGAAATTGTGCCACGAAGTGAGCATGGACAATTTGAATTGAGCGCTGGTGACACCCTCGAGCTAGTTCATTTCGTCGGTGGCGGTTAATTGGCATCAGCGGCGAAGACATTTCCAGGCTGGCAGAAAGCCGGCAGGAGAAGAATTCGCCCGGGATTCTTTCTCGGGGTAAGCTAGGTCGTGGGTCGATACTCGATCATATTCGGCGTTTCGTGCAGCTTGCTGGCTGGGCTGTTCTTCTTTTTCGAGCTGCAGCCTGATCCCGGCCTAGAGCTCTCGATTGCTGGGCAAGAAGTGTACTTATTGTCATCAGAACTGGGTGAGGCGCGAGAACGTTTGGCTCAGCGAGCGGAGCGCTTGCTCGCTACAGAAGTGCACCTTTATGCGGGAGAGCAGAGAGCGACCTTTTCGGCAAAGCGTTTGGGGTATTCGATTGACCTGGAAAAAGCAGAGCTTGAGCTGGAAGAAAAACTCTCGCTCCGCCCATCACAGCACAGAAATTGGTTGCTCGGTAAATGGCGGAGCCTCCAGGGCGATGTTGATCAGGTCAAAGTCCACTTCGACTCGACGCTCGATCAGCGTCAGGCCGAGCGCGAGCTCCGAGAGTTTGCTGATCTCGTTCGCGAAAAACCAGTGAACGCCCGCCTGCTCATTGCCGAGCACAAAGTCGTTCAGAGTCGGCCCGGGCTGGAGCTTTCGCCCCTGGCCACAGCTGCCAGGTTGGCGGCTCAACCTCTCGAAGACGAAATGGTGCTGGAGGGGGTGGTAACGATTGTGCCCCCTGATGTGACCGAGAAGGATTTGATTCCGGTAGATATCACGCAGGTGCTCTCTTCGTATGAGACGAGCTTTCGGGGCAAAGCGGGCCCTCGCGGGCGCAATATTCGAGTTGCTGCGGCGTATTTAAATGGTGCGGTGATCCGACCTGGTGAAGTGCTGTCATTCAACCAGCGTGTGGGCGAACGAATCCATGCTCGTGGCTTCGTCGACGCCCCGGTGATTGTGAACGACGAATTGGAGCAAGATGTTGGTGGCGGGGTTTGTCAGGTGGCCACAACGCTCCATGGCGCCGCCATCTTTGGTAATTTAGAGGTTGTGCGGCGGCGAAGTCATAGCAGACCGAGTGGCTATGCTCCGATTGGGCTCGATGCCACGGTGATCGACGGCAAGGTCGATTTTCGTGTGCGGAACCCCTACGACGAAAGTCTGCTCGTTTATGTTCACTTTCCTAGTGAGTATAAAATCCGCGTTGAAGTTCTGGGGCGCTCCCCGGATGTCGAAGTGCAGCATTTCGCTCGTGTCGAAGAGTCCGAGGACTTTACGCGTCGGGTTTGGTTTCGCGAAGAGCAGGCCCCCGGTTCTTTTGAGCAGAAGCAGAAGGGAAGCGCGGGCATGAAAGTCGTGAGCACCCTGGTGATTCAAGGCAAAGAGGGCCAAGAGCAGCGCCGTCAAT
>JAKVCH010000655.1 GCA_022447485.1 Polyangiaceae bacterium
CAGGCAGGCGACTCAATACGGCTTCTTGAACAACGGAGGAGCCCTGAGCAACCAAGGCCACTGAGGGGCCGCCAGCCCCAGGACCGCCGGTGCCGCCGTGGCCGCCTTCTCCACCTGGACCGCCTGCACATGCTCGATGATAGGGCTCCACGCCGAAAGACGCGTTCATGCCGCCAGTTCCACCGTACCCCCCGCTTTGACCAGCTACACCAGGAGTGCCGGCTCCTCCCTGAGCGACTCGCACTTGAAGGTTGGTCAAAGAAGCTGATGAATTCAAAAGAACGAGACCCAAACTTGCGCCACCACTCTTGCCCGCTTGACCACCCTTTCCTGGACAGCCGCCAGCTCCGCCAGAGCCCCCTGAACTCGAAAGCGTCCCGTCGGCTCGAGAACAAACAGATGCTTGATAGTAGGGGCCACCACCGCCTCCACCACCGGAGTGTCCAATTTCCCCTTCGAAGCCTGGGGTACCCGGGGCAACTGCGTACTCTCCGTCTGCCGTCAGTGAACCCCAATCGCTTGCACCCTCTCCAGAAACACCGTCATCGCCATCGACGCCTCGCCCACCATTGGAACAAGTGGTCATCTTCGCGGCATCTACTCCGCGTCCACCGCGCCCGCGCGAAGAAGCCGTCTCCGCAGCATCTGCACCTGCTTCTCCAGAAGGAAAAAACTCAGACCCGCCATGACCGCCCCGCGCGCTCACGGGACCAAGCTGCTGCCCCTCACAGATGGTGACAACGCCGCTCGCTCCTAAATTTCTGCCGCAGGCAACCGTACCATGCTCACCCGGAGTGCCCGACTCCGCTCGGCGAATGTAGCCACTCACCTCGGCACCATCAGCCCCTCGACCTGCCTCGATCGCGACGTGGTCGAGACGAAGATTCTGACTGTTGACCACCCGCAAACCAATACTCGACTGACCGGGCTCTTGAGCTGTCGGCGCAACAAATTCCAAGGCACTCAAGACAATATCTTTTGCATCGCGAATCGCGTGTCCTCGGCTTGTTTCAGCCAAAAATCGGGTACGACCGAGGCTAGCCTGCCACTGCCCGCAGGAATAACCACCCCGAATGATCGTCCCTGGCGGTATGTTCAAACTGCCGAGCTCAACATCATAATCGCCATCGCAGGCGAAAATCACGCCACTGGTCTGCGCTGCTAATTCGAGGGCTCTCTCCAAGCTACCCACTGGGTCGACTTCGCTGCCGCTCGCGCCCGCCTGGCCTTCGGGCGATAAGTAAATGGGCACCACCCCAGAGCAGCGCGGGTCGCCGACAACGCAATAGTCTGCTGGTAGCTCCCGCTCAGTCGTCGAATCAGTTGCTCCCAGACTCTCTTGCTCCTCGTCTTCTGGAATGCCGAGCCCGCTGGGGGCGCCTGCGGCTCCTCCACCAGAGGGATTCGCCGCCGCCTCAGCGAGAGCGCTCGCCTCGCTTTGCTCTTGGCGATCCAACTCGCTCTCGCTCGGCGTGCAAGTGAGGTTATCTTGGCATGAGCGAAACCCTCCGCAGGCGCTGCTGCCCCCGACCGCTACGGCAAACCCCAGCACGAGCATGCAGCTCTCCCTCATCCACTCGCGTTTTTGACGCATTCGTTCCCCCTAATTGCGATCTCCATCGCAGTGATTGATTCGTTGATTGCCAATGCTTCTACACACCAGCGGCACAGTGAGCCCCCTCGGCCCCTGCAGCGTTGAGTTGCACCCTCAAGGGCGCTTAAAGCAGAAAGCGCTTTCTCAAAAATCGACCCCTCCGCCCGGCGGATGAAGCACGGTCAGCCGCGCGGTGGAAGCCAAAAAAAATCAAAGCACAGAAAGCGAATGAAGCCGTCAACCTCCGCAGTACGGATCAGCGGCGGCAGGACAATCCAGGCCCGTGGGGCAGTCACTATCGGAATTACAATTGTAGGTGCATTGATCGCTGCCATCGACATCTTCAC
>JAKVCH010000656.1 GCA_022447485.1 Polyangiaceae bacterium
GGTCAGGGGACTGCTCTTCTGCTGCGGCAATCGAAGGGCCAAGGAGGCAAAGGCAGGCAAGGGCAACCGTTCTCATGGCTCTACTTTCTCAGGTGAGCTTCCGAGTTCATCAGCCGTGGGCGCTGTGTCTTCTCCGTTCACCTCCTCAATCAGGCGGAGGGAGTAACTACGGATACAGTCAATTTCATCGTCGGAGAGTTGACTCACCGAAATGGGAATCGGCATTCCAGAGCCACAAGCATGCTGTCCGTTGAGTTTGGAGATCATTAAGCTGAGCTCCACGTCGCCAGAATCGATCAATTTTTCTGGCATATCGGTGGGGCAGGCGGGGTCACCCTCGAGCCCTGGGTAGACAGCATCGATATCGACTGTCCGTGCCGCCAGCTGCGGTTGAAAGAGGTTGACTCCTCCCGCTGGGGCCGGGCTGTCTTCTGTATCGCCGACGCTTCCATGGCAGCCGCTGCCCTGACAACTTGATTCAAAAATAGGCGTTGCATCGCAATTCGTGCCGTCCACGTATTGCTCTGGGTCATCGAGTGCGGCGCCTCTTGGACAACCAATCAGGGTGCTGGCTCCCGCTGCGAGGAAGAGGAGTTGATAGGAAATTTTATGCATTTTGGTCGGCCCGTCCCTCTGCCGGCTGGTAGCTTAGCTGGAGCTGACGCCCTGGCCAAGCTGAAGAGCCTCAAAGAAAACAGAAGCTTGGGCCTGTCGGGTGGGCTGGCTGAAAAACCTTGCCTTGGCCAGAACAGACTCTTTTCGCTAGCCTGAGCGTCAGGTGGTTTTGATGCAGCGATTAAAGTTTGACGAAATAAAGAACGCATCAGTGGTGGACAATGCCCAGCTCCGCTTTGACTTGCGGGTGGGGATGGGGGTGGTGGACGCCGCCAAGATTGTCTACTTTTCGCGCTTTTTTGAGTTTTTTCATCAGGCCTACGAAGAGCTACTGGGGCATGCCGGTCTTTCCCTGGGAAAAGTACTTGCCCAGGGGCAGTGGATTGCGCCTCTCAGTCACGCCGAGGCCGATTATCTCCGTCCAATCTCTCTTGGCGAGCAGGTCGTCGTTCGTATTGTTGCCGCCCGTTGCGAGCCTCACGTGCTGAGCCCGAACCAAGGTGGAGAGCTGGCTATCGGCTATCGCGTTGAGAATGCCCAAGGGGCGATCTGTTGCGTTGGTTCGACCGTGCATGTCTTTTTGGAAAAGTCGACCATGCAGCGCTTTCCCCTACCTGAAGCTCTGCTGCTGGCTCTCGAGCCAGTGATTATCGACGTCTGAGCTAAGACGGGTCTCCTTCCCGGTGTTCGTAATGCTCTTCAACGAGTCGTCGCAATTCTTTGCGGCGTACCTTGCCCAAGGCTGTGCGAGGTAATCGGCGGCAGCGAAGCCATGTTTTGGGTTGGGCGTAAGGAGGAAGCTGCTCCTTAGCCAGTGCTCGCAGTTTGCTTTCCGCAGTTGGGTCGAGGCGTGAGATGTCGGCCCCCGGGGCCTCTGCTTCTACGATAATACCCACCAGAGCATCGCCCCAAGTTTTATCCTGGCGAGCTGTCAGGTAGAATATTTCTTCTGTTCTAAGCGTATTTTCGACCCACTCTGGGGAGACGTTTTCTCCGCCAGTGATGAATCGCGCATCACTTCGTCCGAGGATCGCTAAGTGGGGAGGGGGGCCTGGAGTGATTTCCCCCAGGTCGTGGGTATTAAAAAAACCGTCTTTTGCCCGAGGGTCTTTTGCTTCCCAAGCTCCTGCGGCGTTCTTGCCGAGATAGAAGTTGAGCAGTTGGGGGCTGCGAACCTCGACTTCGCCTTTTGAATTCAAGCGAAGCTCAACGCCCTTGAGGGGAACCATCCCAGCTCCCGGAACGATTTCTGTTGCTACTTGAGCAGCGGTTTCTGTCATGCCGTAGGTGCGGAGAATCGGCCAACCCGCATTC
>JAKVCH010000657.1 GCA_022447485.1 Polyangiaceae bacterium
GGCCTCTATCATTTTTGGCTCTTCTTACGAAGAAAGACATCACTCGACCTGCAGTTCTTTTTGCTCTGCCTCAACATAGCGCTTTACAACATTTTCGCGGTCGGCCTCTATCACTCTCAAAACATCGAAGAAGGAAGCTGGTGGCAAAGACTACAGCTTTCGAGCATTACGCTTTCAGGTTTTTTCCTGCTCCGTTTTCTGCATCATTATGTCAATGTTCGACCACCTCGTATTGTTCGAGTTGCGATCTACCTTTTTCCTGTCGGTTCAGTTATCTGCCTATTTGAACGGAGTGGCCTATTTCTGAATAACGAACGTATCGTTCGCGTCGCTCATAGTTGGTTAGGAAGTCTAACCTATTATGAATATGGGCTAGGGCCCCTCGGGCAACTAATGGCGCTGCTCGTTCCGGTACTGAGCATCTATCTTATTTGGTTGGCCCGCGCCTCGATAAAAGAAAATAAGTCCACCGAAATAGATGACTGGCACACCCTAGGACCACCTCAGAACCATGCTCCGCTTCTGCTGACAGCTTCGGGGCTCCTTCTCCTGGGAATCATGCATGATATGTTCGTCCTGGGTGGACTTGTCGATGGGATCTATCTCGCCGAATACTCTTGGTCCGGCGTATTGCTGCTGATGAGCTGGTCCCTCACCGACCAAGTACTCGACGCCTCCAACACCAAGCGAGCTCTTGCTGCTTCGGAGGATCGCATAGCGACTACGCTCGATGCAATCACAGATGCGGTGATCACCACAAATCGCTCAGGTCTGATTCTTCATCTTAACCCGGCGGCGGAAAAACTACTTGGCATTCATCTTCAAGACACAAGAGACAAGCCGCTTACGCAATATATTGAGCTCACATTAACCGACGGGCATCAGATTGTGGAAGACCCTGTGGACTATGCAATTGGACGTCCAGCAAACCCCTTTGGTCACTTGCCGCAATTGGTCACCTCTCAAGGAGCAGAATACCGAATCGATATCGGCGGTGTTCCTCTCTGTGATGCCCAGGGCCGGGTCCAGGGAGCTGTGATTGTGATTCGCGACCTCACTGTTCAACAAGAGGCCATCGAAAGCCTCGAGCACGCGAAAAAAATGGAGGCAACAGGTCAACTCGCAGGCGGTGTCGCTCACGACTTGAACAACCTACTGACTCCCATTCTTTCCTATGTAGAGCTATCTCTGCGCCAACTCGATCCAACTTCTCCAGTCAGTCGCTACTTAACTCGTGTGCAAGAGGCTTCTGTTCGAGCATCATCTCTGACTCAAGAGCTTTTGGCTCTATCGAGAAAACAAGTTCTTGATGTACAGGTTCTTCCCCTCGGCGAATTCATTTTGCAGCTCGCTCCCGTATTGGAGCGCCTATTGCCCGACAACGTGCAGTTGGATATCAAGATCGATGACCAAGGTGGTCGCCTGAAGGTAGATCCCGGCCAACTAGAGCAAGTGTTGATGAATCTGGTAAGCAATGCTCGTGATGCGATGCCACAGGGAGGTCAGATTCGCGTCATCACATCAAAGCTCACCGATGGGCACCTTCAACTCGAGGTCAGAGACCAAGGAGAGGGAATAGCACCCGAGCTCCAAACGAAAGTTTTCGAGCCTTTCTTCACAACTAAGCCAAGAGGCAAAGGAACAGGCCTGGGCCTAGCCTCTGTACGAGGTATCGTCGAACAACATGGTGGACGCATTTATATTGATTCAGAACCGGGGGAAGGATCTTCTTTTTCTGTTGTCTTGGCAGCCGCAGACGAGAAAGCATCGCCGCGCTCAAGTGAGCGCAGCTCACACCACGATATTACGGAAGGGCAAGAGACCCTTTTGGTCGTCGAAGACGACCCAGCAGTGCGCACTTTGCTCAATGATTCCCTCTCGCTGCTAGGCTACCGCGTTCTTTGCGCA
>JAKVCH010000658.1 GCA_022447485.1 Polyangiaceae bacterium
ACAGCGCAGCTAACCCCAGACCGCTGAGGTCCTGCACATAACCCCCAAGACCTTGGCCCAAGACCCCCCAGAACATGAAGGGACTGTTCGCTCTAGTCAGCACTGAACCACTCAATTGGGCGCCCCCGCCCCACGCAGACGTCACCTCTTCAACGGACGTATCTCTCGCTACCAGCTCACGCAAGACACCGGAAATACGCACATGACCCCAAGGGTGCACGTATTCAAGAGCAGCCGCAAAGTCTGGCGACTTTTGTGGCTGAGGCGAGCCTTCTGGAACGCCGCTGATCGAGGCCTCAGGAGCCTCCACAGCGAACTCTGCTTCGAGACGCTGCACTCCGTAAGTCATCAGAGTGGGCATGTACCGAAACTGCGGGGTAGAAACAGAGGTCAGGGAATTCGGGCCCTCAAAGTCGAGGGTTGCCGGCGAGGCTGCCGAATCGGCGAAACAGGTATAACCGTAGCCCACCCGAAAGTTCCACCAATCACCATAAAGGCGCCGGAGGTGATAACCATAGGTGGTGCCACTGGCTCCGAAAAAATTATTCACATAACGAATATCTAAAGGTCCCTGGGGCGTCGTCGCTCGCGCATGAAAGGCCACGGAGGAGCTGCGAAAACTCACCCCAGAATTGAAGCCCCCGCCGTAGTCAGCCGCACCTTGCACCGGTAGCGAAGAAGTCACCAAGAGGCCGGGCGAGTCAGCAAAGCGAGAATCCATCAGCAGGTCGGCCTGGGCAGTGAGGCCAAAGGCCACCCAAGCCTTTCCTCCGGGCAGCTCAATCGCACCAGGTGGTAGCACTGGACGTTTTTCATCGAGCACCCAGCTGCCCGGCGCGACTTGTGCCAGCTGGAGTATTGATTTTTTTGCGGAAGGAGCCTCACGAAAACCAGGTCCCGCGATCACTCCGTTGGATGAGTACTTTGCTTCTTCTGCTCGACAGAAAAGGCTGGAAGCGAGGATTCCGGTTGAGACCAGAAGTTGGCCGCGGCGCAAATGCGGCGCTCCGACATGCCCCTTGGGGCAGAACATTCGCCGGACTGCGATCATGACCCTGCTCGTTCGAAAATCTAACGAACGATAACTCCACCTGAGGTGCAGGTGATCGGACCGACCGCTGCGCGATTGTTGCCGTCATTGCACTCTTCAACCTCGTTCTCCGGGTCGACCACCGCGTAAAGGAAAAGCCGACGGTCGGTGGGAACTCGGACATCCACCTGCTGGCTCAGACTTTCCCCTGGCTCAATCGCATCACTCACCCGGATGGTCGTCTGCAGCACTCCGCCTTGCTCCGGGTCGCCGGCATAAATGCCAACGTCAAAGGCGGTGGACGCTGCGACGCCGTTATTGGTCACCGTGAATTGCAAGTCGACGTTCGGACATCCGCTAACATCATCGATAACGACTGAGAGATCAGCTTGGGGCCCGCCTTGGGCAACGAGCAACTCCCGAGAGTTATTATCCTCGACACATTCGCTCTCTTGGCCCTCGCTATCGACCACAACTCGGATCTTTTCGGGAAGCGCTGATTCGTTCTGAATAGATGGATCGTAGCTAGGAATCACAATACGCAGTTCTTTGCGTGGGTCCAGCGACTTGCCCAAGGGACGCTCTAAGGGCCGCGTCCCGCCCATGGGCGCACTCTCCAGCAAAGGAACAAAACCACTGCCAAAATCCCCTTCGAAGCTGACCCGAATATCGCCACCCACCAACAAGTCGCCGATATTGGCGATCTGGGCAATGATGCTGATGGTATCGCCCAACGCACCACAGCCGACTTGAGGTGACGTGACCTGCACAGCACGCACGACTAAGTCGGGTGCTACGCCATAGTTCCGAGGGTTACTGCGGTACGTGTTGTAGAGACGACCATTCCAGGGCTCCCAGCTCTTTGGTTCGA
>JAKVCH010000659.1 GCA_022447485.1 Polyangiaceae bacterium
CGACGCTGTAATTGTCGGTAATGTTTGTCGAAAAGATAATGTCGAAGCTCTGGCCGCCCAGGAGTTCAATATCCCCTGTCTTCATATCGCTGATGTTCTGAAAAAGTTTGTCTTGCCGAATAAGAGTTCCCTGGTGGTGGCGGGCACTCACGGAAAGACCACGACAAGCTCACTAGCTGCCCACTTACTCCAGGCGGCAGGACTCACGCCGGGCTGGTTGATTGGTGGAATTTCTAAATCCCTGGGCAAAAGCTTTGCCCCAGGTGGGCAAGAAAGCCAAAAGAAGGAGCGCCTTCCTCCCTTTGTTCTCGAGGGCGATGAATACGACACCGCCTATTGGGAAAAAACTGCAAAATTTCTCCACTACCGAGCAGAAGTCGCCGTGATCACTTCCATGGAGCATGATCACGTCGATATCTATCCAACCCAAGAAAGCTACTTTCAGGCCTTCGAAAAATTCATCAAAACGCTCCCTCCCGATGGTCTGCTGATTCTTCATCCGGGGAACGCAAAGCTAGTTGAACTTTCATCCAGAGCCTCTTGTCCCGTGATCTTCTATGGTCTGCAGGGCGCGCCATCTTACGGCGCAACCCTCGACTGGACGATCATTCCCAATCCCGACGGCTCCCAAGGCTTCACCTTGAAGAATCGCCAAAACTCGTGCCTTTCATTTCGCTCACCACTCAGTGGAGAGCAGAACATGATGAATAGCACGGCAGCCTTGCTCGCAGCTCACCTCGGTTACGGCATCGAATTGGAGTCGCTCCGTATTCCTCTGGAGGAATTTGCTGGAATAAAGCGTCGACAAGAACTCCGAGGTAGCCCCCGCAATATCTATGTCTACGATGACTTTGCCCACCATCCAACAGCCGTGAGGGAGACTCTCCGCGGCCTTCGAGCACGGCACTCCGAAGGCAACGTCTTCGCCATATTCGAACCTCGCAGCGCAACTGCTTGCCGCCGCTCGCACCAGGAGGCCTACAGCTCAGCCTTTGATGCCGCGACCCGCGTCATCTTTGCCCCAATCGGCCGCCCTGAACTCCAGCCGGACGAAAAGTTGGATATCCTCGAGCTAGGAGAGACGATCTCGCGACGCGGCATTCCAGCGACCGGGCCCCATGAGGTCGATGAAATCGTGGCGATTTGCCGGAACGAGGCTGCACCTGGAGACGCTATTGTGCTGATGAGTAATGGCGACTTCGGTGGAATTCATCAAAAAATGCTCGACTCCTTGGCCTAATCTCGCCAGATCTCCTTGTCCGAATGCATGATTGGTGGCATTGACTGGTCCCATCTGTCGAGTCCCGAGAAAGATTTCTTGTCCGTCGACGGATGGGAGCTGATGTCCGTCGGCTAGGAGTAAAAATGAGCTGTCATTGCGGAAAAGACGAATCTTACGAAACTTGTTGTTTGCCTCTGATCAAGGGAGACCAAAGAGCCAGAACGGCAGAAGAGCTGATGCGTGCACGTTATGCAGCATTCGTCGAGGCAGAGGTGGACTACATTATGTCGACCCACGATCCTGACACGGTTCACCAGGTTGATCGGGACAGCACGGCAGAGTGGGCGAAGCAAAGTGAATGGCACGGCCTAGAAATCATCGAAACAGAAGCCGGAGGGCCGGAGGACCGGTTCGGTCGCGTTGATTTCGCGGCAACCTACGAGCTCAAGGGCACCAAAGTAGAACACCGCGAAAGCGCAACATTCCGTCGCGATGGCGACCGTTGGCTCTTTGTTGATGGCACTCAGATTGCGGGGCCTCCCGTTGTACGAGATGCGCCCAAGATCGGTCGCAACGACCCTTGTATCTGTGGCAGCGGAAAGAAGTACAAAAAGTGCTGCGGAAAGGCCGCCTAAATTCGTGACCGAGCCCACGGCGTTTCAGGCTCTTGG
>JAKVCH010000066.1 GCA_022447485.1 Polyangiaceae bacterium
TCGTCACCTACTCCCTCGTGGGATCCACCTTTGATATCCGCAACACTCCCTTATCGCTCGGAGATCAGACCAACAACTTAGTCGAAAACCCAACGACTCCCGTTGCTGGGCAAACCGATGACGACTTTGGTCCGGGCCGAATCGTCCTTCGCTTTGAAGATGAAAATGGCAGTCCAAAACTCGACGGGAAGATATCTGTCGTAGAATATTATATCGACCAACATTTCCAGGTTGCCGCAGCAGCAGAGGTTGAAACCGATCTCGAACAACGGGTTGAGGCCGTCTGTGGAGCAGCCGTGGGCACGCTAACTGGAGGCACCGCGACGTGGGAGAACGACACCATCTACAACGTACGCTCTTGGGGTGACCTCAACTGCTCTGGGAGCTGTAGCCTCGGCGGTCTAAACGAAAGCAATCCCCGCGATGAGCTCAACAACTTGCCTCTGAATCCTTTCGTCTTTGCTTCGGCAACAGATATTAGCACCTTCACCATGGCAGAAGTCCAGGTACCAGCCGGTCCTCAGGAAAGCGTCAGCGATAATTTCCTCTCTCTCACGGGCAGACGGATCAGCGCTGAGCTGCAAGCCATGGAGGGTTTCTGCGAACAAGGAGGGGGCAGCCTTTGCCCAGATCTTGGGGGGACAACGGACCCGCAGGAATCAAATGATTCAACTGACACAGCCACCGACTTGGGAGAAGTGAGTGCCTGCGCGACTTGGGAAGAAACCAAGCAAGCCTCGGCGAACTGCACCGAGCTATCATCGTCCACCGATGATGATTGGTTCAAGATGTCGATTCGAGACGGCGTCGGTCTCTTGGGCAGCTGGACACAACCAGACCCCCAACCCCGGGCCGAAGCAAGCGGTGGCGATGGCACGACAGTGCTGACCCTCTGCCTTTATTGGCAACGGGCAGGCACAGAAGACGCCACTGGCCGTGAGTGTGCCGTCGGTGAAAAGCAAGAGCGCCTCTTTGACACCCAAATCGCCTACGGCTGCTGTGAGACAGGAGTGAACCCGACAGTGGAGTTGAATCCTGATGCCGACGACAGCGGAACGGCCTGGGCGAGGCTCAGCACCAGTGCAGCTGAGGCCATGAGCTATGAGCTCTCCTTAGGTGATGCGAGCAATGCTGGGAATCTCTTTTGCAGCGCAGAATAAAGAAAAGGACTCGGACTCGAGTTCTGGATTCTCAACCAGGACAGCCCGACATCTAAAACCAGTTTTTCTATGGCTATTTCCCCCCTGCCCACTCACGGAGAAATTATCCAGAAGTGAGATTCCTCATTCCCTCATAGGTACCAGAAACGCCAGCTATCGATCCCCCGAAAAGAGGAATTTAGAGCGTGGCTTCAGTAGAATCAAGCGAGGCTAGATTCGACTTGAGGTCATCCTTCGGTATCGGGGTCGTCTCGAGGTCGCCGTTTTCGTCGACTGCTTTTCGATCGAGGCGAATAATGAAACCGCCCGCTCCCACCGCTCGGTCGTCACCCTGTCCACGATAACTGATAATTGCTGCGTCACCCCCTGCTGCATGCACGAGAGCACGGACATCCTGGATCACGCTTGTCTTCTTGGCTGAAATAAGTGGGTGACAAGGGTAGTCGGTCGGCACCAAAGTCCAGAGCGTCAGAGTCAACCACTGCAAAGGAACTTGAGGGTAGCAAAGCCCCTTTCTCCAACCGTCTTTGTAATTCGAAAAGCGCAGATGGGTATCAAAATTCGAGATAGAAAACTTACCCAAGACCTCATGGTCCCAGCCGTCATCCACCCCAACAACGCCATCGCTCAAGTTGAAACCGCTGGGCAGGGTGTCGATCAAGACGATGATCTGTCGATCTTTGCGAATCGTGTCATCCTTCACCTGAGCCTGAAACTCTTGACGAATTTCTTCATCTCGTTCCGGATCGGCAATGCCCACACCTGTGTACTGAGCCTTTGGATACACCGGAGCGCAGCCTGCAAAAGTTCCAAGAGCACAAAAACTAACAAGCGCGCGTCTAAGTCGTGGTGATTCCATCCGCTGAAACTCAAACACCATCTAGGAGCCAAACTCAAGTAATTCATTGAATGATAGGTAGGCTTCTGTTCTTTCGACGCCCCAGAAGTCCTGATGCGGACTCTCATGACCCCCACCCCCAAAAACAAATTAAGCTCTGCTTAAGCCAGCAAAGGCGAGCTCTGCCTGAGCCCGGATGTTGTCGGCCTCTTCGCCCGCTGCTACTTGAGAAAGAATATGAACGAATTGGGCATGTAAAAACTCGGCTGCTACCTCGATGCAAACCTGGTCTGCAATTTCTTTCCGCGCCCTGGCGCCTTCGAGCCAGCTTGCGTAGGTGGCTATCGCTCGCTCCCTGATTTGCTGCAGGTGAGCCTGCGACTTGGGCCCCAACTTCGTTGGTGAAGACTGCATCTTGGCGTAAAGGCAGCCAATTGGCCGACTCTCACTGCCATTAGTCATGAAGTCGACCATGTTCTGGAGCGTGTGACTGAAGGGCTGGTCTTTTCTGGTCATCGCCCAAGCTGGCTCCAACATTTGCTTGGCGTAAAGACTGACGACTGCATCGATTAAGCCGTCTTCATCACCAAATTCTCGGTAGAGACCTGGCTTCGAAACCCCGGCTCGTCGGCAGACCTCGTTCAGAGATAGGCCGCTCGGGCCTTCGCGCCAATAAGCAGTCATCGCTGCGGCCAGCACACCCTCACGGTCGAAAGTTTTCGGCCTGCCTCGCTGTGTTCGTTTCTGTTTGTCAGTCAATTCGTACTACTTGGTATTTTAATATTGACACTAGCTGTCTGCTCTATATTATTCCAAGTGGTACGAAATTCAAGTCACCCCCAAGGAGCCCCATGACACAAACTGTCTTCATCACCGGAGTATCCGGCTACATTGGCCTTCACTGCGCAGCCGAGGCCTTGAAATCCGGCTATCACGTCAAGGGCTCGGTGCGCAGTCGCGCGAAAGAAAAGGAAGTGCGCGAGAGCTTGGCAGCTGCCGCAATCAGCACCGAAAACCTCGAGTTCGTGGAGCTCGACCTGAATTCCGACCAGGGTTGGGAGGAAGCCGTAAAAGGGTGCACATTCATGCTTCACGTTGCTTCGCCCTTCACCATCGCCAATCCGAAGTCCGACGACGAGGTCATTGCTCCAGCTGTCGAAGGTACTTTGAGAGTACTTCGGGCTTCTCAGCAAGCGTCTGTCAAGCGGGTGGTGCTCACAAGCTCCATCCTCTCGATGATGGGTAGTATGAAGACGGGGACTTTTGGCCCTGAAGATTGGACAGACGCCAAAGATCCTCAGATCAGCACTTATACGCGCAGCAAGACCCTTGCTGAGAAAGCGGCATGGGATTTCGTCGAGCAGCAGTCAGGCGAGGCCCCCATCGAGTTGGTCGTCATCAACCCCGGCGGCGTATTTGGGCCTCCTCTAGGAAAAAACATCAGTGGACAGACTATGCAGATGGTCGACCAAATGCTCCGCGGAAAGATGCCGATGGTCCCCAACGCCGCCTTTCCTATGGTTGACGTCAGGGATGTAGCTAAGCTGCACGTGCAAGCTATGACCAAATCAGAGGCCAAGGGTCAACGACTGATAGCTGCCAGCGACCATGCTTTTGGCTTCGCGCAAATTGCCCAGGTGCTCAAAGATGAGGGTTATCAAGGGCCTAGCACACGCATTGCACCGAGTTTTTTGCTGAGATTCTTGGCTCTTTTCGACCGCGAGGCAAAAGGAACGGTCGGCTTTCTCGGCATGAATCCGAGCGCCGATAACTCGAAGACGCGGGAGCTCTTCGCTTGGACTCCAACGCCCCTTGAGCAATCTGTTGTCGAAACGGCGCAGAAGGTCAGCCAGATCTCTGGCTCACGCTGAAGTCGTCTCGGGCCAAGCGTAGGCCTCCTGCAGGGTCGCGATAATATCGATCGCTTGTCGATGCGCCTCGCGTCGCTCCCCTAGGCTGAGTCCGTACACCTAATAGCTCCGGTTGTTGCTGCAGCTTGAGTCGCTCTTAGTGGTGACCAAGAACTTGAAGTACGCATTGACCGGCAAAGTCGCTGAATCGCACGCGAATCCACTGAGGCGCCCCGGCGACCGGCGGGCTTTCAACAAACGTCGCTGATTCGTCGGCGCCGGGGACAGGCACCGTCCAGCTGGCTACCGCAAGACGCGAGTCAGCGAGGTCTTCTTCGTCGAGGAAGGCCTCGACTTTGATCGGTTCCGAGGCCCACACCGCGGCCATATTTACTGTGAGCTGAAGATTAGCCGTCGTAAAGCTCACCCCATCGGCCGGGCCGAAGATATATTCTTTCTTTGGCTCAACCCAGCCTTCAAAAGTTGTCGACAGAGTGTCTTGAGCAATGCTGAAAGACGGCGTGACGGGCAGATCACTCCAATCGGGACCATGATGCTCTCCGCTACAAGCCACTAAGATAAGCAAGCTAGCTGAGAGAGAAGTCACTCGATATCGTAGCTTGTCGAAAGAACTCAACTCAAGTCGAGGAAGACGCATAGCGACGAGCTAGCATGAATACCCTGAGCTGCGCTAGCGATCATCGAGGTGCAGAGCTGCGTCTTGAGAACAAGCCAAGCGTCACAGACACCGACCTCTCACTGTGTTCGGGAAGCGTTCGAAGATGGCAGCAGATTCACAGTAACGCTTTGGAGAGAGAACGACCCGAAGAGCTCTGGCCCATGCATTGACTCTCGCGCTATGAGAGCCTAACCCAACGCAGCTTGCGACCCGTTGGAGGGACGTCAGTTGTTTTTCAGAGGAGATACCCAGCTATGTTCGGTATGCGGCTTAGTGCCATGAAAACCCGGCACGGCCGGTCACGAGAATTCCTCAAGCTGTGGACGGTCCCGGGGCGCCTGCTCAAGCGCGAGAACTCAGGCGAACGACCAGTAGCGGCACCCAATCGTCGCTACCAGGTGCTGGTTTCACTCAATCTCGCCAACCATTACCCACTTTTCGAGCCACTGGTACACGTCCTCGCAGAATATGAGGACATCGACATCTTTTACGCGGACCCCGGCAAGCCCAGCATTGCGCCAGATAACCTGCTCGCACCCTATGAGGATGTTCCCGGTCGCAGCGTCGCCCTCTCCTCCGTTGCGTGGAAATCCTGGGATTTACTGCTCGAATGTTCCTTCGTGAGCTGCATCACTCTTCTTGCGCGTGTTAAAAACTCTGCACAAATCTTCCACGGCGTCGCCCACAAGTGGTTGGTCAATGGTCAGAACATCACCTTCCACTACCGACTCAAAGACTACGACTTGGTTGCAGCACTTTCGCAGCAACACTTCAATACACTCCAAGCTTCTCCGGTACTGAAGTCACCCGAAGTGCTTCGATGTGTCGGCTATCCAAAACTCGATCGCCTAGCCTCCGGAAAAGTTGGTCGCGATGAAGTGCTGCACAGCTACGGTGCCGACCCGTCGAAGCCCACTGTGCTCTATGCGCCAAGCTGGAACGCCGAGCTCTCCTTGCAGCAAATCGGCGTTCAGCTACTCGAAGCACTCGCTACCTCTGAAAACCATACTCTTTTGGTCAAACTCCACCCGATGTCACTCAAAACAGGGGACTCTGTGCGAAAAATATCGAGTGAGATCAAAGAGATGAACTGGGACCCGCGACTCAAAGACGCACAGAAAAAAGGACAGCTGATCTACCTCGTCGACCATGATACCTGTCGTTATCTGGCTGCTGCAGATATTCTGGTGACCGATCATGGTTCGACGCCCTTCGAGTTCATGCTGACAGGGCGACCAATCGTGTATTTCGACTCGGAAGCCGCTCGACGCAACGCCTCCGACCCTGACTCCCTCCCCCTTCTTCTCGAAGCAGTCCATCCATTTAGCCACGCAACGGAAGCCGCAGCCACGGTGCAGGGTTTGCTTACTGGCGCAATTGATGATGCAACCAAGAGAGAAGCAAAGGCACAGCTCGTTGAAGAGCGCTTTGCTAACCCAGGAGGGGCTACCGAATTACTCAAACAGGCGTGCCTTGAGCTCATCGGGCACCCATCGTCCTCGAACGCCCTGAACTCTTTGATCGCCGACACATAAGGCGGAGAATCTTGGGGAAGAGGCGGCACGGTATCAGCACAGCCAACTAGACCGCTCTCGCGACTAAGGCCTCAGCCAGTGCCTTTGATACTCGCCCTTGGGGTCGTACCTTTCGGCTTGCTTTTGTGGATCGAAGTAACGACTCGTTCGAGGGTCATTCCCCACCCCTGCAAGGTAGTTCCAATTGCCGTAGTTACTACAAGGGTCGTAATCGATTAGTTGGTACTCAAACCAAGCAGCGCCCGCTCGCCAATCCAAGTTCAAATCATTGACCAGATAGCTTGCAACAATCTGCCGCCCACGGTTCGACAGAAAACCACTCGCGCTGAGCTCGATCATGCATGCATCCACGATGGAGCAGCCCGTTTTTCCCTCGCACCAACGTTCGAATAGCTCGGCACTCCAATGCCAGTCCTTGTCACGCTCCCTCAGACCTGAAAGCCGGAAAAGACGGGCACCACCTTGATGGGTGACAAAGCGAAAATAATCACGCCACAACAATTCAAACTTCAGCCAATAGGTCGACTCATTGCTGATCCGAGTCTCTTCATACTTGATGATTTCCTGATGCACCTCGCGCGGAGTCAAGCTCCCGAGAGCGAGCCAAGGTGAAATTTTCGTCGAGTCTTCTGGAACGAGCATCCCGTTGCGGGTCTCCTTGTAGCTCCTCAGCCGGTCGTACTCCCATACATAGGCATGGAGCTGCTGCCTGGCAGACTGACAACCACCGCGAAATGAGTTGAGCACCCGGGCATCCAGTGGCTTATTTTCCAAACCGAATTGCTCCAGTGTCGGTAAAGCACCAGGACTGAGCCTCGACGGCGCAGGAGGCAACGAAGAGGGTGCCTCAGACGGCAAAGGGCAGGACGCACTAGCTTCAACCTTTTTGCGAAAGGGCGTAAAGCTTTTCGGCAATGCCTCTAATTTGAAGGGGAGCTGCTCCAGGGGAACGAGGGTATGGCCCCAAGCCGTACAGAGGCGCACATGGCTCGCGAGGCGCCTTTGGAGCAGCATTTCTTCTTGCCGTTCATCAATCGCGGCTTCCAGGTGGAAGGCGACGACATCGACTCGGTATTCAGCTGCGAGCTGGGGGATCACCTCCAGCGGGGCACCAACGCGGATGACCAGCTCTGATCCATGATCTCGCAGCTCAGCTCTGAGAGCCTCCAGGGTTTGTATCAGGAAGCGAGCACGATGAATCCCCATGCGAGAGAAGCCCCAGGGCGTCGCCTCGAACAGTCTGGGGTCGATACAGTAGAGGAGCAGTAGACGGTCGCAGGTGCTCGCTAGCTGTCGGAGAGGCTCATGGTCAACCAAGCGAAGGTCGGAGCGCAACCAGAGTAAACCCGTCGTCACCCTCTGCCCTCATCTCTCTGGCAGCTAGCGCAGTAGCTCAAGTGCCGTCCACCATAGACGGCGTCGACTATGGCGTCGCCACAGCTAAGACATTCCTGTCCACCTTTTCGAAACACCCAATGACGGTAATCTCGCCTGCGTCTGCCCTCGGCCTTTAGTTGCGCCGCGACTTCTGGAGCACACGTGATGCCCCCCGTCTTGTACGAACGCCTGGGTATTTTTACGATCGCCCGGGCTAACCCCATTAGCTGGTGCTCATCACAGTCCCTGGGCCGGAGCCCAGGGTGAATTTTTGCCTCAAATAGAATCTCCGAGCGCAAGTAATTCCCTAAGCCTGCAATGAAGGCTTGGTCCAGCAGCAGCGTGGCGAGGCTGCGGTTTCTGAACGCCTGATTCTTCAAACGCCGCAGGACTTTTTGCGGAGTTGTCAGACGATCGAGGCAGTCGGGCCCCAGACCCGCTAGAAATGGTATTCTTGCAATCTCGGCATCAGGCACGACCTCAATCGTGCTGGCGCTATAGAGCAGCGCCCAGCGTCGCTCGGTGTAGAGAGCGAAACGTAAGCTCCGGCTTGTTTGAGGAGCTTGGGGTCTCGCCGTAACGTACCACTTGCCGTAGAGCTGGTTATGACTGAAGACAGTGAGCCCACAGTCAAACCTGGTCAACATGCCTTTACCGCGAGTCGTGACCTCAACCACCTTGGACGCGGCAAGCTCAGATTCATAAGGAGCTAACCGTTTTAAACCAAACTCAACTCCGAGAAGCGGAACCCCCACAACTGCTCGGGCGACGCGATCGGCGGCGCGACGAATCTCAGGACCTTCGGGCATAAAAGAGCTTGGCTCGAATCTTCGAAGCGGCAAGTAAAAAGTGGTTCTTCATCTCTCGCTCACCTGACGATCTCGATGCACGAAATCGAGGCCACGAAAGAAAAGGCACATCTTCTAAGCCCGGCTTCGGTTTTTGAATCAACTGCCCGCCATTGGTCTACGCTGGCGCCTCTTCCATAACTCAAGAGACAGCTGTCTGTGATGAGCTTGGCGTTATGAACGGCTCAAAAAAACCATGAAAGCCTGGAGGAACGGTGTGCGGCAATGCGAAGCTCGTGAGTGACTCCAGGGAGTCGGCGCTGAGTACGTGCAGCTCAGCTCGGCGCCTTTGAAAAGAATGCGTCATTACCAAAAGCCAGCCCGAGCCCTCAGCAGCGGTTTCCGAGTCGGGGACAAACACTGGCTCGCCGACGATATCTGAACCAAACTCACGTTCGACGACCTGACCATTCATTTCGCGACGCATGATGCGGTTCATGAAGGGGGTTGGGTTTTCCAGCGCGTTGGAGATAAAAAAAGTCACCCCATGTTCCTGATTGGCGTAGCGTTCGTCGATAGTTGGGAGCTCGGCTGGGATCGGCGCCAGGTCCTGTACTTCTACCTGAGAAGGCGTCACCCGGTAGCGAGTGAGAAGTGCCTTGGGGAAAGGATCAGTGCCGCCTTCGAGTAAGTTCCGCGTATCTGCAGCTTGGGGAAAACGCGGCATCAGACACCCTTCCAAATAAATATCCTCGCCGGCCTCATAACCGTTCGAGAAATGGAAGAAGAAGCCGCTCGGAACCTGCAGCTGTCGCACGAGAGAGAAACTATGACGGTCAATCACCCACAGCTCACCTGGCCGATCTTGAGTCATAATCGAATCAACTGGTGTACTCAATCCGGCAAGCGTGCGTGGGATATCGAACGAAACGCTAGGAAAAATGAAAACGAGATAATTGTCGGTGAGCACGAAGTCATGCACGAATGACATCGCCTGCAGGGGCATTGATTGCTTCTTGAAGTGGCCATCAGTTTGGAGCCTATAGAGATAGAGCCGCGGCGTCGCACCGAGCGCCATTCCGAAGTTGAAAATATCGCCCGTGCGAGAGCATACCTTCGGGTGTGCACTGAAGGGCAACTCCGGGTTCAGAAAGCGGTCGAGCGCGGAATGCTCATTCTGAAGAGAACCATCGAAATCTTCTCGTCTGAGGGTTTCGAGCGTTCGCGGATCTAGAGCGTGAGGCAGCCCCCCTTCCCAAAGCGCGAGCAGGCTGTCTCGGAAGCGCAGAACGCTGGTATTCGCCGCGTTCTTGAATCGAAGCTTGGCGAAGTTTCTCAATAATCCGCCGGGCAGATTGGTGCCGAAAGAGCGGTACAGAGGGCGGCCGGCTTGCTCTTCTTCGTCGAACTCCCGGGTGCGGACGAAGCGATTGCTATAACGAACGCCGTCGCGGCTGAACTCAAACCGCAGGACCATTCCATCGCCATCGAACGGGTGGCCGTAAGGAAGTCCGAAGCACTCGCTGCGGCCAGGCCCGTTGCGATAAAGTACGCCACGTAGTTTTTCAGGTAGACAGCCCGTCAGCTGCTCCAAAAGTACATCTGAGCACTCTTGGGAAACATTTTGCGCGGCAAATTGGTAGGCCCCGGCATTCGGCCACAGAGCTGAATCGGAGGGCGCATCTGCTTGCATGGGGGCAGAACAATCGAGAACTCCCCTGAATTCCCAATCAAAGGCTGATTTCTGCAGCCTCAAACAGCGAATTCCACCGATGTTGCACTAGCCCCGCTCGACGACAGCCAACGAAAAAATTGGCTAGGCAACCGACGATCAGGGGGTGACTCCAAGGGCACTATCTCAAGTTCAAATGTGAATGCTAGGCGCCGGCAGCAGGAGGGGGCGGCATTGGGTTGCCCCACTAAGAAACCTGGATTCATGATGAAAAAACTACTTATTTCAGGTCTAGCTGCCGGGCTGGTGATTGGTGTTGCGGGCTGCAATGGCACCACTGAACCGGCATTAGACCAAGTCCGACAAGGCTTTGAACTTTGCGGAGCATTACAAACATTCAGCGCATGGAAGGGCTCTATCGACCAAGGGTCAATTTACGAACATAACAAGCTCGTCTTCGAGTGTAAGAACGCAAACCTCTGTAACAATTCGAGCAGAAGTTACTATGAGCCAGGAGTCTATGAAGGCTACGATGACGATGGTTACGCTATCGACTGGAAAGACGCCTGGCAGATCGTCGACGGCTGTGCTGAGGATATCACGGTCAGTGTCGACAAGACCTACGTTGCAGAATGCTCGGGCAAGGCCAAGCCCGTGCGTGCCACGGTTCAAGCGCCAAAAATTGGCGTGGATACACGCGAGGTCGAGTCGTCGCACGTGATACTGAAAGTCTTCAAGGGTACCAGCTCGACTCCCTATTACGAAACTTCAGTCTTCTGCGACGCGAATGATATCGACAACTTGCGTTGTGCTCCACTCTTTCGTTTTCCAATTGACGAATCTGGCACCTTCAACTTCGTCGTCGAGGTCGAGGTTCACTACGGTGGCCTTACCTGGCACTTTGACGACTGGTCCCATACTCGAACAGTCAATCTCGGCCTCAGAACTGGTACGGTCGGCTGCCCCATCGGCACCGATGATGGTGATAACTGCTACGTTGCCACGCCCCCACCAGGCACATCTGCCGTCGTTCAAGGCTCAAATCTGCTAGCCACCACAACGCCGAGCACGGATTGCCCAAGCGGCTCTAATTACGATGGCGCCAATTGTCTATTCTTGGATCCCCCGGCTGGATTTGATCCTTTCATCTACGAAGGCAAGCTTTACACCGAGCCGCAGCCAGGAACAGACTGCCCGAACGGTACCAACTATGATGGGGCAAACTGCTTCGTCATGGACCCTCAGAACCTCGAGCCTTTCATCTGGGAAAACAAGCTGTACACCGAGCCGGGCCCGAGCACGGATTGCGCGCCGGGTTCTTTTTATGACGGGGCAAACTGCTTCGTCATGGACCCTCTGAACCTCGAGCCTTTCATCTGGGAAAACAAGCTGTACACCGAGCCGGGCCCGAGCACGGATTGCGCGCCGGGTTCTT
>JAKVCH010000660.1 GCA_022447485.1 Polyangiaceae bacterium
ATCATATCAAGAACGAGGGTATCCGGCTCAGCGTGCTCGTAGACACCGACAGCTCGGGTGATAGCATTTTTCTGAGCGAGCTTTTCGACCTGCTCTGGGGCCATCTTCTTACGTTTGACCAATTCGTTGAAGACGTTGTGATCTTCAGTGACTTGTTCAAGAACGCCGTCGCGGAGTAAATAGAGCCGACTATCACCCACGTAGATCACAAATGCGCTTTGCCCGCAAAAGACTACGGCGACTAGCGTGGTGCCCATGCCTCGTTTACTGGGATCTTTCTGGGCCTCCGCATGCACTCTCGCCGATGCGCGGTTCACCGCGAACTCGAGCATATTGATGATGTCTCGTCGAGAGACTCGATCGGCACCAGACTTCTCTGCAGCGTAATCCGAGAGCATCTCTGCCTCTCGTTTTACTTCTTCGTGGAAGGTGCGCACTGCCAGGGCGCTGGCTACTTCTCCCGCCGCGTGCCCACCCATACCATCACAGACGATGTAGAGACCCAGGCTCTTATCAACGAGGAAATTATCCTCGTTCTCTTCGCGCTTTCGCCCAACATCTGTAAGCGCGGCAAATTTGACCTCTGACTGCATACGAGGCCCAGAATACACAAGGCGGACGATAAGCGCAGCTCTTCAACTAATTTCCTCGCGAGAACTCTATTTATTTGCAGGGAAATGACCATTTTCGTACAGACTTACATATCCTGTTCGAGAAATAATGAGATGATCGAGGAGAGGAGTGCAGACCGCGTTTGCGGCTAAAATCAGACCTTGGGTCAGATCGATATCCTCTCGACTTGGCGTAGGATCGCCGCTGGGGTGGTTGTGGATTAAAATAAAGCCTGCAGCAGAGGAGCGAATCACCGGGACTAGAACGTCCCGTGCGAGAAGCGCACAGCCATGAAGGCCCCCTTGGCCAATACGGGTTCGAAATTGCAGCTCAAGAGGGGAATTCAGACACAAAACCCAGACTTCCTCATAATCCAATCGTCCAAGAGTTGGCATGGTCCATTGGGCGATTGCTTCCGCAGTCAGAGCTTTGGTGAGCGATGGTCTCGATTCTTCCTCGACAACTCGGCGACCCAATTCGAAGGATGCAGCAATCTTCGCCGCGGTGGCGGCACTGCATCCCAACTGTTTGCGTAACCCACATGCAGGCTGTCGAGCTACATGACTCAGGGAACCATAGGCTTCAAGAAGCTGTCGAGCGATGGCCCTGCGATGGCTGCTTGAACCGCTGCCGCTGAGCATGTTTTCCAAAAGTTCGAGGTCGTCATTGCTCTGGGCGCCATGGAGGGTGAGCCCTTGGCAGCTCTTGCTCAAGCGTGGTTTCCCTTCTCGCGATGACGGAGGCGCGCCGGTGGATGAAAAAGCTTCAGAGATTCTCGTGCGAGGGCAGTTCATGGCTCCCTCGATGCATGAAATATGCCACAGATATTACGCTGAAAACGGTCCGAGACGGCCTGTCTTGCTGACCAAAAGTCGAAATGATTCGCTTCTGGTCAGTGCAGGGTTGGGATAGTAGCTCGGGATGTACAGGCCATGGCGTAGCGGTTTTACCAAGATATGAGCAAATCAGCGGCTGCCTGCTTAGCGGCGCTCACGGCATTCGATGACGTGCCTTCGAAGGTCAACCGAGTCCAACTTTCGCCTTGATGACGAAAGGGATAAGAGCCGATTTCTACATCCCCGTGGCCGGCCACAATCTGGTCGATACCTTCTTTGATGCTGAACTCTTCTCGAGGTACTTCGAGCTCTTGAGCATAGATTTGGGTTCCGCTCGGGAGGTGTTCTTTCATGACCTCAAGCTTCAGGCGAAAATAGTCGGGTATTCCAGGTAGGAGCCAAATATTATCACATTCGAGAGCTGGCCAACGAAT
>JAKVCH010000661.1 GCA_022447485.1 Polyangiaceae bacterium
CCATCCGTGAGCAACAACTAAGAGCGGCTCCCGCAAAAGAGTCGACGCTTGAGCGATTGCGCCGACGACATCGCCGACGCAGCCGTCGCTAAACATAGCCAGCACTCAACATTGCCGTCGCCAAATATCGCTGTCCCTCACCGTCCCCGGCATGGTGTACGCTGGCCACAGGCAATACTTGGATGTTCCAAACGGTGAGGAGCTAATTCAGCCGCCGATGCGCGACATCTCCACCCGCCCCCGACGACGCCGCAAGCGATCCACGGATACGAACTGCCCTTGGGTTGCTCGGGCGGAGGCAGAACCATCGAAGCTTTCAATACCGGCAGCCGCTCTTCGGGCATTTTCGGAGAATCGGGCCGTCCGTCGAGACCAAAACTCGCTGATGACTGCCATCAATTCTCGATCAGTGGCTCCCGAACGCAAAATTGCCTTCAAGTCAAGCGAATCATGGGCGAATAGACAGTCATAGAGACGCCCTTCAGCCGAAACCCTCGCACGACTACATTCACCACAGAATGGCTGGGAGACACTACTAATCAAGCCCACCTGAAGCCCCAGCCTCTTCAAGTCATAACGAATCGCTGTCTCACCCGGAGAACGCCGCTCGATCGGCACGCAAGGGCCCACTTCTTGGAGAACCTGCAAAATCTCTCGCGCTGAAAACACCGATTCATGGCTCCAATCATTTCTCGAGCCCACTTCCATGTATTCGATAAAACGCAATTCGACCGGTCGATGGCTGAACGCACGTACCAACGGCAGAATTTGTGATTCATTGCAGCCCCGTTTGACGACGCAATTCACCTTGATTGATTCAAAACCGGCGCTTAGAGAGGCTTCAATGCCTGCGAGCACATTCTGCGCAGAGGTACCTGGAGCATCAGAAATTTCTTGGAAAAGTTCTTCATCGAGAGCATCGAGAGAAACCGTTACACGCCCTAAGCCAGCCTTCCGTAGTGCCATTGCCTGCTCTTGCAGAAGAGAACCATTGGTTGTCAGGGCTAAATCGACGCCCAAACCGCTGAGTTCCTTGAGTAGGTAGGTTAAATCCTTCCGCAACAGAGGCTCCCCACCTGTCACCCGGACCTTCGACACACCTAATTCAGTAAATAATCCGGCTAAACGAACCATCTCTTCATAGCTGAGTATCTCGGACCTCTTCAGGAAGTCTCCGCTATCCACCGCTTCTCGGGGCATGCAGTAGCGACAGCGAAAATTACAGCGATCGGTCACGCTCAGCCGCAGGTCTGTGAGCGGTCGACCGAATCGATCTTGAATTTTCTGGCCGCCCATAGTGTGAGATTAGCAGTTCTTCGACCATTCCGCATGGATCGAAAGACAAGTGATTTCCTTCCCCATCTCTTCGCCTATAACTTGAAACTATGAAGTTCTTTGCCTTCGAAAATCAAGATGAACGCCTCGATCTTCTCCCCCTCTCTGCCCGACGGGCTCTCGACGCCGCCGGGAAAAAGCTCAGTTTAGAGGCCTTCCGTTCCCTCGACTACCAAGAGCGAATGGCGCTCTGCCTTGAAGGGGAGAAAGAACAACCGGACACTGATGCGATTCGCGCTCTCGTTGCCCTGGCTCGAATACCCGCTGAAGACATTGAACCACCACAACTTCCGATCCCTGACGAGGTACCAGCTATCCTAAAAAGCCAATTCAACGAAAGCCGGGAAGTCCACCCGAAACTCTGGTCGACTCTCAGCGAATTAGAGCGCTACGCTCTCTGGAAAGTCTGCCAAAAGCCCCGCGAGCCTCGGCTCACCCATGCTTTTGAGGAGATCATCGGCGCTCAGCAAATCTCCACCCACCTGCGAGCTCAAGGAGGCGTCCATATGGTCCCGGTCACGAAGAAAGAAGC
>JAKVCH010000662.1 GCA_022447485.1 Polyangiaceae bacterium
CCTGGCCCGAGCAAATGCTAATAACTCGGCCAAGTTCTCCAGCACTTGAGCATCGTTAGGAGCAAGCTGCTGGGCTTCGAGCAACAGAGCTAGACCTCGATCCACCTCTCCAACCTCGGTTAGCCACAGCGCTCGCGTCCTTAACCACAGAATTTCCCGATATCCGCCAGGTATCGCGGGCATTTCTTGCAAAAGCGCTAAAGCCTCCGTCCGCCGCTCTATCCGCCAGGCCGCCTTGGCCCTTGCGAGCCTCTCACTCCAGGGGCATTCCTGCCTCTGAGCAACCAGCGCAAGAAAGGCTCCCGTGCTCAACCATTCGACTACTCGAAAGCCCGACTCTTCGAGGAGCGACTCTAATTGCGGGCCCGAAAAAGCACGACGCATCGGTGCGAGGAGCTCTTGGGCCGCCGAAGCATGCGCTTCTGCGAGGCAGAGCATTTCGCCCTGAGCCAGGCATTCCGCTACCTGACGCAATAACTGACCAGGCTCTTCCACTGCTCCCAAGACGTCGACCAATAGACACACTTCTGCTTTCGGCAGAGGGCGCTTACTTGCGTCTCTTTCTAATACCTCAAGCTCTTCGTAGGCAGCACCAATAAACCCAGTAGCCAGGGTGGATTCATCAACGGCAATACGCCGCTTCGCGCCTTGCAGCAACGCCAACCCCGCCCCTGTACCCGCGCCAATATCGAGTACAACTTTTCCCTCGCAATAAGGAGCGAAGGTTTGATAAAATCCCAGTGTCCGCGGAGCGGCCCCCCGCAATCCAGGGTAGGCTCGCTCTCTTGAGGGTAGAAATGCCTGGCTCTTTTTATCGTCGCAGAAAAGCGCTTGTACCCGCCCATCGTTGCAAGAACGATAGCGGATATCTTGCCCGAGCGCCGAATTCGCACCGGAATACTGTTGAGAGAGGTCCGTCATCATCGCAACTCACTCCGCTCGATGACAGATGCCCTGACGCGCAGCCTCGGGAACAGCTTTTTCCCAGGCTTCTTTCAAGGGCGTCAATACCTGCAGAACCTCTTCGACCTTAGAGGCATCGGCTCTCAAACTGGCTTCACGTAGAGTAACTAAACTAAAGTCATACACGCCATAGAGGTTTCCACACAAGCCAGGTGACTGGTCCGGATCAAGGGCTATTTGAAGCTCAGTGATCACCGCATGGGCCTTACTAATCAGCTCTCTGCCTTGAGCGGACTTACCTTGCTCAAAACAGGCACGCGCGCCGTTTAAAAAACGGAATAGACCACGATAAAGAGCGAGTAAGAGTTCGCCCTTACTCGTCGTCGTCACCTTGACCTGCTCATAACGAGCTGCAGCATTTTGAAGCACTATATTCCCCTCCTCTTCGCACCAGAAGTCATCTCTGACTCCACTCCATAGAAACGGCCGAGCAAAGCCGTCTCTTAACAGTTTCAATCAACCACCCAACAAATAGCTCATGGCTGTATTGGACTGTGCAACCTGAGCATCCATCACAGCGAGCGAGGCCCTCAAACGCTCCTCCATACGGTCAAGACGAGTCGACTCTCGTGTTGCCTGAGCTTGAAATAGCTTAATCGAAGAATCCAGAGCATCCTTGCGCCCTGCCAACAAGCCTGTGCCTACGTCGGTATAACCTTTGAGGAGGGAGCCCAGTACATCCATCAACCCATCTTGCTGATTGTCACCGGCCAGAACCATTCGAAATGAATCAGGGTGATTGGTCAATGCCTCTTTCAGCTCTGTCGCTTCCACCTTCAAGGTCCCATCATTATTCAGGCGAATCCCCAGATCGGCTAAGGAATCGAGGGCTCCGCCTGTTCCAGCCCGAGAGAGGATTTGGTTGGAAAGAGAATTTGTAATGGTCCGGAGGGT
>JAKVCH010000663.1 GCA_022447485.1 Polyangiaceae bacterium
GTGGTGCCCATGCGCGGTGCCTCGCCCTTCGCTCGCGGGCGGGCCTTGAGTCCAATGAGATGAGCTGCGCCTCGCCCCGCATTTTCCATCATCAGTAGACCGGACACACCTCGATCGATCCACGCTTTCTCGAAGGCCAACATCTGGTTCTTGTCGAGTACTGGACGCATAAAACGACAGTAGGGTATTCATCAAAACTTGCTAGCAAATTTTTCTTGAACCCTGCTGTCGGCCTGGGGCTGTGAGCTAATGCCATTGGCTCAAGTGTCAGCCGGATGATCACGGAGCGGTGTATTCTGCCCCGAGGGTTGAAAAGGTGTTGGGAGAACTTTGATTTCCACACCGTTGACGTAGGCTCTCGCCCGACCGACTCACACGAGCAGTTCGAACGAGAGCAACGCGACTCAATCAAGAGCGTGAGCTGAAGTGGTCTTCAGGGGGCTGAAACCTTTCGCTGACCGGCAACTTTGACCTGTAGGGGTAAGGACGCAACCGGTTTCGGAATGGTGATCTTGAGCTCTCCATTCTCCACGCTTGCTTCGATGCCGCTGCCATCTACACCCTTCGGCAAATGGAACACACGACGAAATGCTCCAACGGCGCGTTCGGTTCGTTGATAGGCGTCTTTTGTTGAAGCTCGTGATAAATGTCGTTCTCCTTGAAGCGTGAGTATTCCGTTTTCGACAGTGACCTCTAAATCCTCTGCGGTGAGTCCGGGTACGTCTGCCCAAACGTTGTAGCCCTTTTCGTGTTCCTCAATGTCGATGAGTGGTTGAAAATTTCGCTGGCTGTTACTTCGTAGATTGCGAGCTTCGTCCTGTACGAGGTCGTCGAATTGATTGAGTAGTGCAAACATATGGTCCTCCAAATTTGTGATGGATTGAGTAAAAGTTTCGGGGCATAGGCGCAGGCGAAACCTGACGACCTCGTGCGAAGTCGCTGAATAAGTGCTCACGCCTCATGGAGTGCTTTCAGGCGAAAGGGCCTTGAATCACTCAAATTAAGCTATCTTTTCGATCGACATCAGCAACGTAAGGCGGCTCAGGCACTCGTCAAGGAGAGGTTCTTCTGTTTTTGTTTCGGACTTTGAGTGATGAGAAACAAGTGACCGTCGTTTTTTTGAAGATTTGTCGGACAATTGTCTACCTCGAATCTACCGGGAATGAGCCGATTCATTGATTGGAAGCGGGTGTTTTTCTAGTTAGTAAATTGGAATTTCGAACAAAGGCTGCGAAGACGACAGAAGCAGTGTCTCTATGTTAGCGTCCGGAAGATGATAACTTTGTTTCGGAAGGGTTCCGGTTCTAAGCATTTCGCTCTCCCATTGATATTGATGACCCTCGTTGCGTCAGGTGTAAGTGCTTGTCTGACCCCGGAATTTGAGTTTTCAGAAGACACGCCGTCGGTTGTTCGTGGGATGGCTGGACAGCCCGCTGAATTAGACGAGTCTCATTGTGAGAATAGGGAACTTGATGCCGACGAGACCGATATTGATTGCGGTGGGCAGGACTGCGTGCCCTGTGCAGAGGGGCGGCGCTGCTCTGCGGCAGTGGATTGCGTGAATCAGGCTTGCAGCGCAGGCTTTTGCGCGGAGCCGAGCTGTTCGGACGGTGAAAAGAATGGCGTAGAGACCGATGTTGATTGCGGCGGAGAGAATTGTTTGGCGTGTGCAGTCGAAGAGCGTTGTGAACTAGCTCAAGATTGCGAAAGCTTGGTGTGTAGCTCCGGTCTTTGTCGAGACGCGAGTTGTGGCGATCAGACTCGAAACGGCGATGAATCGGGAGTGGATTGTGGAGGCAGCTGTGCGCCATGTGATTTTGGCGGTTCGTGCCTCAGTGATGCCGATTGCGTGCCG
>JAKVCH010000664.1 GCA_022447485.1 Polyangiaceae bacterium
CAACGAGCTACTTGCCTCTCGTAGATGCCCACCTTCTCCTCACGCTTCGGCGTTAAGCCTGCAAGCCGAGCTAAAAGTGGTTCAATCTCCTTGGGCTCTGCACTGCTTAAAGATTGCTCACCATGACCCACAGCTTCCGCGACGGCTAGACCAGCCGTGGCGAATGCCTCTGCTTGGCGCACCAATTCTTCTGCTCGGCTAGGGCCAGTTAAATCGTGGCCTTTGAGTCGATAGGCTGCACGGAGAGCGTCTAGATCCTTCGCTTGGCTAGCTAGGTCTTCGAGTGTGGACGCGACTTCCTGGGATGTGCCCTTTAGTACGACGAGCTGGGTGCCTACACTGATCGCCTCAGCTGTTTTGCCCGCCTTCACCAGTCGCTCGAAGGCTGCTAGGAGCCCGCGGCCCCGTTCTGGACCCGGAGGAGCCTTTTTCAGCCATTGAACGAGCTGCAGGGCGCATTCGCCCGATTTTCCAACTTCGTCGCCCAGGCGAAGGTATTCATCGCGGCAGGCGCCGTGTCCGGTGGCGGCTAAGGCGCCCAGGACCTCGAGCGCTTGCCCAGAGTCCTTCAACTGCTCGTGAAGAATCTTTGAAAGCTCGAGGGTCATTTCAGCGGCTTCCTCGTCGTCGCCCTCGACCTCAATCAGCTGACGCTGATACTTGGCAAAGGCGACCCAATTTGCCTGAGCTTTTGCGTAGTCTCTGAGTTGAGCCAGTGCGTCAAAGTCTTCGGGGTCGAGGGAAAATACCGATTCAAGAGCGTGAATCGCTCGTTCTGCATTGCCCGCATCTCTCCATAGCTTGGCTGCGGTGGAGAGCAGGTTGACCTTTTCTTCACCCTCAAGGCGTTCTCCTAATTGCTCGTAATAGGTGGCTGCTTGTTCTGGGTCGCCATGATCCTTTTCAAGAGCTGCAAGTTGCCCAATTATATCACGGTCTGTGCCGAGCTTTGCCGCCGACTGCAAGGCTTCGAGGGCTCCAGCTGGGTCGCCACATTCGACGAGTAGCTCGCCCAGGTGTGCCTGAACATTTGCCGCATCGCGACCTTCCAAGAGTGGAACCAGTCTTGTGAGATAATTTGTAGCGCCAATTGGGTCGCTCTGGGCGATTGCGTCTTCCGCGAGGCCGGATAAAGCCTCGCGATCGTCTCCATCATCCAGGACTTGAAGCATGGCTTGCCGATAGCCTTCATCGTCACCTAGCTCTTGTTTCTGGAGGTTGGCCGCCTTCTTGCGTAAAGAGACTCTTTCACCAGCATCATCCATGTGCTCGGCCCGCTCCAACCAAGCTTGCACAAGAACGCCATAGTTCTTCGCTGCCAAGAGTAACTCTTCGTATTGGGTGGCGTAACTTTCATTCGTAGGGTCAAGTTCGCTGGCCTCACGCCACGCGTCTAACGCGCCATCGCTATCGCCCAACCGACCTAAGAGGGTAGCCTCCGTCGCTGCGATAGCTGCCCGGGCTAAGGGGTCCTCGGTGAGTTGTTTCTCAGCATTGGCCGAATGGGCAGCCTGCTCGATAGCGTCTGCCTTGAGGAACGCGGTACGCGCCTTCGCCCAAAGCGATGGATCGTTGTTGCCGCTGGCAGACTCGGCGTACGCAGCGCCGGCGAGCCCCCAGTTCTCATCAGCCTCGTAAATGCCAGCGAGCCGTTCATTGTAGTTCGCTCGCGCGTCGCTGCCTAACATTTCACCCAGAAGCTTCACCAGGAGAGCTGTTGCCTCCTGTACGTCTCCTGCTGCAAGGAAACCATCGATTGCCAACGTAGCCGTTGGTTCGTCGTCGGGCTCAGTCTCTAGGATGCGAGCCCAAGCGCGTGCGGCACCGAGGGCATCTCCGAGCTTTTCTTG
>JAKVCH010000665.1 GCA_022447485.1 Polyangiaceae bacterium
TTCAAACCCCTCTCCCCTTTTTGACTCATATGCTGGAACAGATCCCTCGTCATGGTTTGTTCGATCTGGAGGTAGAGGCGGCAGGAGATATAGAAATAGACGGTCACCACACGACGGAAGACGTGGGCATTGTTTTGGGCCAGGCTTTTCTCCAGGCTCTCGGTGACCGCAAGGGGATCCGGCGCTATGGCTCTGCTACTCTTCCAATGGACGAAGCGCGCGTTTCGACCTGTCTTGACCTCTCCGGGCGGCCTTTCTTCGTCTGGGAAATAGATATGCCGAAGTCCAAAATTGGCACCTGGGATACCGAGTTAGCCGAGGTCTTTTTTGAGGCCTTCGCGCGGGCGGGCCAAGCAAATCTGCACATGGTCAAGGAAGCAGGAGAGAATCTTCACCATATTGTCGAGATTTCGTTCAAAAGCTTTTCAAAAGCCTTGCGAGCCGCCACCGAGCTTGACCCGCGTGCCACCGGCATGATCCCATCGACAAAAGGCTCTTTCGACTGAGCGTGTACTGCGATTCGCTTACCTAAAGTAGGCGGTGCGTTCGGCCCGTCCTAGCCGCTTCGAATCAGGGCTCTCCGAGTTGCCTCAGAGTGCCCAAACGCTCCTTGCACTTGGGTCTGGAGATCCGAGCGAGAAGCGCTTACGCTCCGCCTATGGCTGGCCCTGCTGCTCAAGCGGTAAAATCATCATTCAAAGAAGATGCGCTGAACATCCCGAACCTGCTGACGATGGGCAGGATTTTGGTAATTCCAGTGTTCTTGTACCTCCTCGATCAAGGAACACCCCAGGCCTGCGTATTAGCCGCATTGGTGTACGCAGCGGCCGCAATTACTGATTTTTTGGATGGTTGGTTGGCCCGTCGCATGGGCATCGTGAGTCTTCTCGGAAAATTCTTGGATCCCTTAGCCGATAAGCTCATGGTCATGGCTTCGTTGATTTGGATGATTCCCATGGGTCGCATACCCGCATGGGCCGTCGTTCTGCTGATTGGCCGCGAGATAAGCATTACAGGCTTGCGGAGTATCGCGAGTTCCTCCGGAGTGGTGATTAGTGCCGGCGGTGGCGGTAAAGCGAAAACGGCCCTACAAATGCTGGGGATTTTATGTTTAATCTTAGGCTATCCTTATCACCTCGTGTACGGACCCCTCGATCTAGGCTGGGTGGATCTTGTGGTGGTGGGTCGAGCTCTTGTCTATTTGAGCCTCGTTTTCTCTATTTGGAGCGCTTTTGAATACATGAAAGTATTCGGTCGGGCTGTAGAAGCTGAGAGCAGCTTGAGCGATGAGGATTCGGCTGATAAGGCAGCCTCATGATTCTTCGCCGAATACAAGCCTTAGCCTTCCCTCTCCTGACTTGCCCACCTTTTTTGCGTTTTGCTCTTCTACCCACCGTGCTGGGCTCAGCTGTGCTCCTCGTAGGCTGCACTCGTCAACCGGAAGGATCCCGCTGCTCCACGCTCAATGGCAATAATGATTGTCAGGGTTCTTTGGTCTGCACTTCTGCTTCAGATCTTCGAAACGGCGAAGATGGCGTGGATCGCTGTTGTCCGGCATCGGGTTCCCTAGCCTCGTCGGAGAGTTGCTTGAGCTACATCGGCGGCGGAACTGGTGGTGGCAGTGGTCTGGGTGGTCAGGGCGGTGCTGATGCCAGCGGTGGCAGTTCCAACGACGGTAATTCTGGCGATCAATGTGATTATAACAGTGACTGCACGGAGCCTTTAGTGTGTGGCCCACAAGGGACCTGTCAGGTCGAGTGCCAGACCGATCGAGATTGCTCGAACGGCAAGAAGTGCGTTGGTGATACCGGTGCACAGCGCTGTCAGTGAGCGGTGCTGTCAGTGAGC
>JAKVCH010000666.1 GCA_022447485.1 Polyangiaceae bacterium
CGAATGAACTTCCAGCTGGCGGAGTCTTGGTTGTCGGAGCCGGCGCTACAGGATTGCAACTCGCCGAAGAGATTCAGGTCTCGGGACGATCCGTGACGCTCTCCGTCGGAGAACACGTTCGTCTACCACGCCTCTACAGAGGGAGAGATATTCAATTCTGGATGGAACTGATCGGTCGCCTAGACGAACGTCATGAGGAGGTAGCTGAAATCCTCAAGGCACGAAAAGGTGCGTCGCCACAGCTAATCGGCACGCCGGAACGTCGTTCGCTCGGTCTTAACGAGCTTGTCGAATCTGGCGTGCAGATTCGGGGCAGGTTGGGAGCGATACGCAATGGCGTCGCCATGTTCTCTGGCGGCCTTCGAAACCACTGTGCACTCGCTGATCAGAAGATGCAAAGACTCCTTGACGAGATAGATGCATGGATCGATGAGAAAGGTGTCAAAGATGCCGGCCCTCCCGAACGGTTTGCTCCTACCACAATCCCCAAGGGCATGCCGCTGACTCTTGATCTAAATGAAGGGAATATCGAATCGATCGTTTGGGCAACCGGTCTGCGTCCCGACCACTCCTGGCTTGATCTCGAGATCTTTGACGAGAACGAGCAGGTCGTTCACCATGGGGGCGTGGCGGAATACCCGGGCCTTTACTTTCTTGGGGCTAACTTTCTCCGCCGACGACGATCGAGTTTCATTCACGGTGCTGAGTCAGATACGGATGAGATAGCCGACCACCTCGCCAACTATCTGCGCCAATCAGCTTGAGCTAACTCTTCGTAGCGAAATAGCCGAAAAGCTGAATCGAGCCACGCAAAGGTAGACCGTTCCGAACGTGCTCTTCAGCCAGCCCTTCAGCCCGACGTACGAACTCATGCTCGCCGATGCTTTGGATTGCTTCGTAGGCCGGTCCGCTGGCGGCAAGTCCTCGGGCGAAGATTTTCGGGTCGGCATACTCAAAGCAGAAAGGAACTTCGACGCGTTCGGCTACGTCAAAGCCCTGACTTGCGAGGAAGGCCTCTCCTACACCTGGGCGCCCTAAAGACACCATCTCCGCTTGATGTTGGACACGTTCCTTCGTGGCCCACTGAAACGGAGACATCATCCAGGCTCCCGGTGATTTTCCGACGTTACCCCAACAAGTCAGAGCGAGTCGGCCGCCAGGTCGCAGAACCCTGTGCGCCTCCTCGACTGCTTTGGAGGTAGTACCCCAGATGCCTCGAAAGCTCGTAACGATGTCGAAACTCTCGTCTGCCCATGGAAGCGCCTCCATATCCCCAACTCTGAGGGCAGCATCTGGGCTTCGATCTTGAGCCACCGCCACGAGGCGGTGTGAGGCGTCGATACCGGAGCAGACCGCTCCACGAATAGCGGCTAACTCAAGAGCGAAGCCCGAGCCGCAAGCTACGTCGAGGAGGCGATCGCCCGAACTGATATTCAGGTGCTGGTGAACGAACGAGTATTCGCGCGCATTGCCAGGCTCGCTCAGGGTCGCCCAGTCCACAGCCCGTCTTCCCCAACCCTCGTCAACCATCTCCCACGACATGTCTCAACCCTTCCCTTGCGTCAACAAGCGAAATCGTAACATTTTGCCCCTACCTGAGTGAAGCGATAGGTTCTCAAACTAGTCGAAAAAGGTAATTACCCAACTGGAGCTAGCTATGTCTGATGAGGTTAATGGGGTCCCACTTGAGAAGATGTTTGGGGCAATTGCGAAAGTAAAAGAAAGCAGTGATCTTGCACAGTTTGAATTCGTTGCGGAAAACGAGTGGATTACAGGGACCGGCAGCCGTTCTTCGATACATGAATGGCACGGTATGGGCGGCGATCATCTCCACGTGGAG
>JAKVCH010000667.1 GCA_022447485.1 Polyangiaceae bacterium
CACCCTCACCCCGGAAGACTTCGGGGTAGAGCCAAGCCCCCCTGGCGCAGCCAGTGGAGGCGACGCAAAAGAGAATGCCGATGCAATGTTGAGCGTTCTCAAGGGGGAGCCCCATCCGGGTCGCAAAGCATTTCTCATCAACGCGGCAGCTGCGTTCTGCATAGTTAAGGCCGTACCAACGCAAGAGGCCTACAAGCTAGCAGAAGAGCTCGTGGATTCCGGTAAGGCTTTAAAGAAGCTAGAATCATGGATTCAGCAAAGCCAAGACCTCGCCAAGCGCTATCAATCAACGGAGCTATCAAAGTGAGCCTTCTGGATAAAATTCTGACGACAAAAAGGGCAGAAATTGTCGAACTCGAACGCCGTATCTTACCTGAGTTTCCTGAAGTACCACCACTGGAGTTCCTGAGTGGCTCTGCTGGGGACACCCTAGGGCTCATCTGCGAAATTAAGTTTCGCTCGCCGTCAGCTGGACCATTATCCACGACAATGACCTCCGAAGAACGCGCTCGTGTCTACGAGGAATCAGGCGCGTCCATGATTTCCGTTCTCTGTGACGGTCAATACTTTGATGGCAGTTACGAGGAGCTAGTCAGGGCGCGTCAAGGCACTACACTTCCGCTCCTTGCCAAAGAATTTATTATTAGTCACGTTCAGCTCAGAGCCGCACGAGCCTACGGTGCTAGCGCGGCTTTACTGATTGTTCGCTGCTTAGATGATGGGCAGCTGAAGCACCTTATCTCCACAGCGGAAGACTTGGGCTTAACCCCGATCGTTGAAGTGGTGACCGAAGTCGAAGCCCAGCGTGCACTGGATGCCGGCGCAAAAGTCGTCGGAGTGAATGCTCGAGACTTGGACACCCTAGAGATGGATGAAGCAAGAGCTCATCGGGTGATCGAACAGCTCCCTGCGGGCACTATCTCCCTCTATTTTTCGGGGGTAAAGGTGCCGAGTGACCTTGAGAAAGTTGCAGAAAGCGGCGCAAAAGGAGCGCTCATCGGAGAGACTTTGATGAAGCAAGAGAACCCTGGGCCTCTCCTGGCACAGTTTCGAACTGCGGCAAGACGGCTGCAGCCCACTGCCCGAGGCGTATGAGGTCAGAAACAGCGATTGACCTGTTTCTGACCCATTTGAGAATGGAACGGGCCTTGGCTGTCAACACCGTATCTGCCTACGCTACGGACTTAAGTTGTTGGAGCCGGTTCTGCGAAGACGCTGCCCAAGGCAATCTACAAGAACTTAGAGAGCAGGATCTCCGCGCCTATTTGCGGCATCTTGGTAAAAGCGACCTCTCGAGTCGAACCATTGCCCGCCGACTCGCGAGCCTGAGGGGACTTTTCCAGTTTCTGGTGGACGAAGGCATTCTGAATCAGAACCACGCCAAACGCCTCAAAGCACCCCATATCTCGACGAAGCTGCCCGAGGTTGCCGAAAGCCATCAACTCACTCAACTTCTGGCCACTCCCGACACATCCCGACTTATCGGTCTACGGGACCGGGCCATGTTGAGCCTTTGTTACGCCTCTGGTCTGCGCGCCAGCGAGCTTGTGGCTCTCGAAGTCAACGACATCGACTGGCAGAAAGGGACCGTATCGCCTTGGGGGAAAGGAAAGAAAAGGCGACTTGTTCCGGTCGGCTCGATATCGCTCGAGCATCTAGAGGCCTACTTAACTGCCCGTCGGCAGAGCCCCAAAGCATGTCAGTCGAAGTCTACTTGTTTGTTTTGCGGCCCGAGAGGCCTTGCCTTGAGCAGAGTGTCGTTTTGGAAAATTGTGAAGCGACATTGCCTAAAAGCAGAGCTCCCACTGAACCTAAAGCCTC
>JAKVCH010000668.1 GCA_022447485.1 Polyangiaceae bacterium
CGATAGTCATATGCCCGACCTCAGCGCCCATACTATTGTCGCCAGTGACTAACTTTTGATTCAAGACGAGTCCGGCTCCTAAGCCCGTACCCATGAAGAGCCCAACGAGTGTTTGGTCAGCGGTTGCTGGATCTTGACGATAACGCGCCGCGTACTCTCCGTAGGTGCCGATATTGCAGTCATTTTCGGCAAATACGTCGACCCCGAGCCGTGAGGAGAGGGCACTGGCGAGAGGTGCATTCTTCCAATGCATATTCGGAGCGGCAATGGCAACACCATCTTTTGTGATGGGACTAGGAGCGCCTACGCCAGCCGTTACTAAGTCAGCTTTTTCGATACCCGCTTCTTCACAAGCCAACTTCACGCATTCTTCCACTCGATCCATCACAGCGTCGAAGCCTTTTTCTGCCTTGGACTTCTTTTTGGAACGACTAAGAATATTGCCCTTAGCATCCGTGATCAGGACTGAAATCTTTGTTCCGCCAATATCGATGCCGGCGTAATGTTCTCGTGCCATGTCGTTTCTTCCTCTGCGAGTCACTCACCTGGGAGTGAGGATAGCGCTGATTTCTAGAGCAAGGTATCAGTTAAATCTAGAAAATAGCATGGTAAAAATTTTCTTCATCCCCAGGGCTTTTGATACCAGCATCTCAAACTGACGGTGGCGAGGGAGTCTCTCCTTGGCTCAGGGGCTGAGCTGTCGGACTCCCAAGAGATAAGAGGAAATGATCACGCGGTCGATTCAGTTCACCTTGTGTCCCGCTAGGAGACAGAGGCGTCCTGAAAGATGCGGCGAAGGCGTTTGTTATTTGGTCTTGAAGAAATTTTTTATTTCTTCCTGAGACCTGAGAATTGAGTTTGCGGTCTTTCCGGAAGGTGGCGGCAAACGACCGCTGCCTCGTGCTGGAGAAGATGCTGATGTTCTCGTCACGAGGACGACTGTGGTTCGAAGAGTAATCGGCGAGGCTCTTATTGTTGGCGACACCGCTCTCTGCCCCAGCTGAATCTATTTCCTGAGGCCCAAATATGGAAGCGCATTCTTGTTTGCGAGGTTGAGATTTTATTGCGGGAGTAGCGAGGCGAGAGAAAACTGCTTTCCTAACAATTGCCATGAGTCATTTCGATTTTGCCGTCCGACCTTTACCTACTCTTTTCAGCTCTTCGCGGATCCGCTCCGCTCGAGTCTCAGGGGGCAAGTGGTGGGGCATGTTCGCGTCGAGTCTCGTTTTGAGTCTGCACTTGGGTTGTTCGGGAGTCGAACAGGTAGAAACGGGTCCTCAGAAGGCTCATATTGGGGTGCCGCTTGATTTCAACGGTGATGGCATTGCTGATGTCGCCGACTTCAACAATGACAATATCTATGACGGAGTCCTCTTAGACATCAATGGAGATGGCATTGCCGATGGTGTGGGCATCGATGCAGATAAAGACGGGTATTACGAAGGTATCGATGTCGATCTCGACGGAATTGATGATTCTGCCTCTTTGGGATTAGGTTCAGCCTCCTCGGGTTCTTCGATGCCTGGGATGACTGGGGGAACCGGTACGAATACGGGCGGAACCGTTGTTCCAGGGGCGGGAACGAACCCAGTCCCAGGTAGTGGGGGCACGGAGACTGTTACTCCTGTAGTCGAGCCAGAAGAAGAAGGCCCGGTGATCATGGGCTATGTCTATGATTGGAGCGAGGTCAGTGCCAACGTCGATATTGCTCAATTGCCGCTTCAGAATGTTGACTACATTGTTCATGCATTCGTCACGGCAGATAGTGCCGGCAATGTCGTTGAGCTAGAGGCCTTTCCCCATCAACGAAATGGTGGGTT
>JAKVCH010000669.1 GCA_022447485.1 Polyangiaceae bacterium
AGGCGCGAAGGCAGCGTTGTTGTCGAGCCAATTGGGGTTGACATCCAAAAGCTCCTGATGCAACTCATCGCGGTCGCTCAACAGCCCGCAATCCAGGCAAATAACCTGATGTAGAGCGCCGTGAAGCTCCACCGCGTCTTTGAAGCCGGCTTTTTCGTGGAGGCCATCGACATTCTGGGTCATTAAGCCACTCAGGTAGCCAGCTTCTCTCAGGCTCGTCAGAGCTCGGTGTCCCTCGTTGGGGCGGGCATCCCGGATTTTCTGCCACCCCAAGGTCGCCCGGGCCCAGTAGCGTCTTCTGTCTTCGATATGCCCGGCAAATTCTTGAAAGCGCATGGGTGAGCGGGCCCGCTGGGCCGTTCCTCCTCCGCGGTAGTCAGGGATGCCTGAATCCGTCGAGATCCCAGCACCCGTCAGTACTGCGCAACGTTGCTTTGCCATTTTTTCTGCAAGCCGATCCACTTGTTCATCGGTGCTGGTCTGGTGAATGCAATCCTCTCTGTCCCGCATTGATTCGCTCACGTTCCTCGCCGAAAAGCCCTGCGGCAAATCTGACACAAGAATTGCGCCTGGCAATTGGGCTGTGCTCGTGATGCAATGTAAAAATGAGTTCCACTTCTAGCGCTCGCTCGGGGACGAGTTTGGCTCTTTTCTTGGCAGCGCTGATGTTCCTCAGTGCCGTGGCTCATGTGGTTGCGCCCGAGGCGTATGCGCCGCTGATTCCGCCTTTCTTGCCCGTCCTGCCTGCTAATTATCTTGCGTCGTTTTTGGAAGCCCTTGTGGGGGTTGCCTTGCTGAAAAAGCAGTGGCGCGCTTGGGGTGGGCTCGGCTTTGGTCTGTTGATGGTGGGCTTTCTGCCCCTGCACATTTGGGACCTGACTCGCGACGAGCCATTTGTAGGCTCAACTTGGGCTGCCGCCGCCCGGCTTTTTGCTCAATTCTTTCTCATTTTCCTGGGCTGGCGGCTCTGGAAAAAGGGTTAAGCCACTCTTCGGGCTCTTCCGGCTCTTCCGGCTCTTCTTTGCGCTCGGCCGGTGTGCTGGGCTAGGAATGAGTAGCTAAAAAGTGTTAGTCTCTCCGCGACTCATGCACACAACCTATTTAAGCTTTAGCAGTCGACTCGCCATTGCCCTGACCGCGGTCTTGTCTGGTTCGGCTGAATTGGCCCAGGCTGAACCAGCGCAGGCTGAACCAGCACAATCTCGTCCTACTCAGGCTGAGTCAGCGCCTCCCGAAATCCTGCTCTATGCCAAGGGGGGCTATTCGTATGCTGTCGCCCGGCAGAGCTCCGCCAACGGTAGCTTCGAGTTCACAGATCCAGAGCGCAATGGCTGGGCTGTTGATGTGGGTGCCGTCTTCACGACGCCTCTCTCTCGGCAGCTGCGTCCCTATGTTGATTTTGCCGCCCTAGTTCGTAGCGACCGGCGCATGCTCATCCCCGGGATCGGCCTACGCTACGACTTTCTCGATCCGGCAGAGAAGTTTTTACCCTTTATTACCTTCGGCATGGGCTACAACCTAGCGCGTTGGACCACCTCGCCGACGACTTTGAGTGCAGAGAATGAACAGGGTCAAAGCATTGCGGCCACGGTGCAAGCCGGCTTCGATTATTACCTGAGCGAACATTTTGCCCTCGACCTGACCTTACGCAGCGATTTTTATCACCTGACCACGACGGCTGTGCAGGGCGGCAGTATTCGCCAGCTGAGCGACAAGGCCTCTCTCAGTGCCTTAGGAGGCATTACGTTTCGCCTCGGCAAGAGCGCTCAGGAACCGCAAGACACTGATGGCGATGGGGTGTTCGACC